>JAIWNU010000249.1 GCA_020216655.1 Treponema sp.
GTCCGAGCCCAGCACTGTCTCCTTTGTGAGGGACACCACACCTCCGCCGGCAGCCAGTATTATAAGCCCAGAGCTTGATGATGAGGGGTATCTGCTATCTAACACCTTTACGCTTTCTTGGAATGCCCCTCCTGCTTCGGATGTGGCGGGTTATACCTGGAATCTAGAATATTTAGGCCCCCTCGATCTATTCGGCAAGCTTTCCTTAGCAGATTTCGCTGCCCGTCTTAGTGCATCATTTCCTACAGTGACCACTCCTTTGCGATTTATGGGAACCGATACCCAGGCGTCTTTTACAAACCAGGATAATGGAATATGGCGTTTTACCCTTGCGGTAGTAGATAGGGTTGGCAATATAAGTCAGCCAACGGTGTATTATTTCAGGACCAACAAATATATACCCTACACCATAGTCCGTTATGTGGACACAAAAACCGATGAACAGGGAAAGCTTTTAATACGGATTCTAGGCCGGGGATATTTAGAAGGTGGAAAAATTACAGCCCTCTACATCGACCGTGATGGAGTACCCCCCTATGACCGGGAGTTCCAATTGGAGAAAAGGGATTACCAGATCATCTCAGACCGGGAAATTGGGGGAATCCGCCTTGAGGACCTGGATGCGGGCCAGTACCGCATTATCCTTGTCCATTCAGGTCGGGGCCTCTATAGGACCGGTCCTATACTCAAGGTTGATGAGATGGGAACCATCAAATTCGGCGATTTTTCCAAAGTATGGCAGCCCTCATGGTCAAAACCAGCTCAACGGTCTTTCTCGGTGGATGTGGCCATGCTGGGAGTCTTCGCCATTTTCCTATTTACTTTGCTTGGATTCTTAATCGCAATCCGGGGCATTGGCAGTGTGCTTACCGAAACCGCCATGCTCAGGCTCGATGCGGCTGCCCTTATTACAGGAGTGCCTATGACAGCGGAAAAACAAAAAAAGATAACAAGGATTAAGCGCCGAGGTGTTGGCCTTGGTATTAAGCTGGCAATATTCACCATTTTCCTTGTTAGTATGGTTGTTCTTATGGTTTCGGTACCCCTCACCCTCATGATGACCCGCACCCAGGAAGCAACCTTGCTGCAGGGACTTCGGGATCGGTCAAAGGTATTATTAGAAAGTCTTGCCTCCGGCGCTAGGGCATATTTGCCGGCTCAAAACCTCTTGGAACTGGGATTCCTTCCGGCCCAGACATCTGCGGTGCCAGAAGCTACCTATGCCACGATTACCGGCTTTGGATCAAAGGCAACCATTTTCTCAGACCATGTGTGGGCAACCAACGATCCGGACATTCAGAAAAAAATAGATACCGCTGAGTTCCAGCCCGGTATCTCCCGATTGCAGGACCCCATAAGTCCAAATATTGCTGCAATCGCAAAAGAACTTGATGATCGTGCCCGTTCTGAGGTGGGGGATATATCCAAAACTATCGCTGACTTGACCCGCGAAGCCCTGACCCTGGCCCTGAAAACCGATGCGGAAAGCGTACGCCGGCGGGATGATATTCAGCTTACCACGAGAAACCTGGAAGCCCGGTTAAATGAAAAGTTGACCCAACTGGCATCCAATATTGGTTCCGAACCGGCTTTTCCAACGGACAAACTACCGCCAAGAGAAAATTCTCGGTATATTTTCTACAAACCTGTTCTTTATCGCCAAGGATCGGACGATATTTATTTCCGCGGCTTGGTACGGCTCGAAGTTACCATCGATTCAATTTATGCCCAAGTGGATGCGGGCCGACAGGCCTTAATACAGGTGACGGCCCTGATCGCCCTTGTGGCTTTGGTGATCGGTGTAATCGGCGCTATTCTCGTATCGGTCTATATAGTAAGCCCCATCCTAAAGCTCGTGGAACATGTAAAAAAAATTAAGGATACGGAAGACAAGTCAACCCTTGAGGGCCATGAAATAACAATAAAGTCCAAAGATGAAATTGCCGTCCTTGGAGAGACTATCAACGATATGACCCATGGACTGGTAAAAGCTGCCCTTGCATCCAAGGATCTTACCATCGGTAAGGAGGTGCAGAAAAAGTTCATCCCCCTGGAAACCGACGCATCGGGAAACAAGCTGACCACCGGCTACCTGGATGCGGCCTATGCGGAGTTCTTTGGATACTACGAAGGGGCTAAAGGCGTATCAGGCGACTATTTTGATTACATCAATTTGGATAACCGCTATTTTGCGGTGATTAAGTGTGACGTGGCAGGAAAGGGGGTACCGGCGGCTCTCATCATGGTTCAGGTAGCAACCCTCTTCTTAAACAGTTTCCAGCATTGGAAACCCAATTCTGAGGGGCTCAGAATCGAGCGGGTCGTCTATGAAATTAATGAGCTCCTCGAAAAATTAAAGTTTAAGGGCCGATTCGCCGCTTTTACCCTCTGTCTTTTCGATTCCCAGACCGGCCTTGTACGGTTCTGTAATGCTGGCGACAATATCGTCCACTGGTTTGACGCATCCCAGGGCAGCCTCCAGACCCTCACCTTGCCCCCTTCACCCGCGGCCGGTGTTCTTGATAATGACCTTATCGATATGAAGGGTGGCTATAAAGTACAAACCCTGCAGCTTGATCCCGGTGATGTGCTATTCCTCTATACTGACGGTATTGAGGAGGCAAAGCGGAGTTTCAGAAACAGTGCCTATGAAGTAATAGCCTGCACGGAAGGTGAGACCGGAACTACCCATGAAAACCATGTGGCAGGCCAGACCGAT
>JAIWNU010000090.1 GCA_020216655.1 Treponema sp.
CATTGGGCTGGTATGACAGGGGACCAGGCTAAGGATGTGATTAACCATTTTGTTAACCAGCGACGGGTAGAAATTTATGCGGACCGGATTATCGTTAAAAACATTAACGACTTCCAGCGCTTTGTAAACTCCCGCCGCAAAAAGGCCTGATGAGGGGCCTTGTTTCACTAAATCTTGACCTTTTTCCTGCTTTCAGTTAGATTCTCCCCAGCGCCAAGATGGCTCAGTCGGCAGAGCAACGCACTCGTAATGCGTAGGTCCCGGGTTCGATTCCCGGTCTTGGCTTGGTAATGGGGATGTCCGTGAATACTTCGTGGACATCCCCTTTTTATTTACAAGAGGTAATTATTTCTGTACGGATGTAAATGTCTGATGTATAATTCTATCCGTTATGATTCAGGAAGCCGACGAGTACCGTCTTGTGTTCGAAAATGCCCCACTCAGACTATTATCTTTTAACCGAGAAGGTATTATACAAACCTGCAATGACCGCTTTATAGAAATTATGGGGTCATCTCGGGAAAAGCTTATTGGTCTTAATATGCTCCGGTTGCCCGATACAAAGGTGGTAGAAGCGGTACAGCAGGCGCTTGCAGGCGGAACAGGGCGTTACGAAGGGCTCTATCAATCGGTGACTTCCGGTAAAATTATACCGCTTCGAGGTTTGTTTACTTCTAAAAGGCAAGGCGAACAGCCGGTACAGGGCGGCGTGGGAATTATCGAAGACATCACCGAACAATTTATGGCTGCCCAGGCCCTCAGGGACAGCGAAGAAAAGTTCAGGCTTGTTTTTTCCCATTCCAAGGACGGCCTCTTGATTGCAGACCCAGATGGCAGAATAAGTGATTGGAACCATGCTTATGAAGAGATAACCGGTATTAGTGAAGCAGAAGCCCGGGGGCGTTTTATTTGGGATATACAATTTGAATGCGCTGCGCCGGAGAAACGGAGCCCTGAAGTATACAATATAATAAAACAAAGCCTCCAGCAGGCCCTGGCAACCGGCATTGGCTCCTTTTTAAATAAACCAATCGAAACGGAGCTTGTATCCAAGTCAGGCAAGCGTATAGCTATAGAGAATGTGGGATTTTTAATTCCTAGTTCCAGGGGCTTCCTGTTTGGGGGCCGCATGACGGACATTAGCGACAGAAAAGCGGCGGAAAGCAGGATTCACGCCCTTTTGGAAGAAAAAAGTCTTATTCTTAAGGAAGTACACCACCGGATCAAAAATAATATGGCTACCGTGGTGAGTCTATTAACCCTGCAAGCCGGTATGGTTGATGATGAGGCTGCCCGGGAGGCCCTTTTAGCCGCTGCGGGCCGGGTAAATAGCATGATGCTCCTCTATGAAAAACTCTATACCGGCTCTATGGTAGGGTCTGCAAAGGCAAGCGACTATATTCCCTCCCTTGTAGATGAGATACTTCAGAATAATGGCTCTTCCACTCAAATTTCTTCAGAAATATCAGTAGAAGATGTGGAACTTGATGTAAAAACCCTCCAGGCTTTGGGCATCATTATTAATGAATTAGTCACCAATGCGATCAAGTATGCCTTTGTAGACCGAGAATCAGGAGTTATTACGGTTTCGCTGCAGAGATCTCAGGATGGTTTTATTTTATATCTTGCTGATAATGGCCGGGGCTTTGACCTGTCGGACGGTTTTATTCAGGATTCTGAGCAAAAACAGGGCAAACATGGGTTTGGTATGACATTGGTGCGTCTTTTAGCAGAACAACTGCAGGGTAAACTCCACATTGAATCGGAGGGGGGCACCAAAATTACCCTGCAGTTTAGAGCCTAATAGGTTTTGTTTATCCTTTGATGAGGAGCGCTCCTTGGGGAATGTCTATGCGCCCTTTTAGGTGCACCGCTTTGCCGCTGAGCAAGTCTGTTCCTTCCAAAGGCTTTGAAAGTTCCATAAAACCACTTCGGCCATCAAGATTACAAAGACAATAGAACTTTCCACTATCTCCCTGTCGTTCTAAGAGAACGAGGCCTTCCGCCAGTTCGGTCCATGAAAACCTATGGGCTTCTGATTTTATTTTCTGGGTTGCATTAAATAGTTTGCCAAAATATTCTCTAAAAGCCCTATCTCCCTCTTCCCATGGAACGGGATTTTTTTCAAAAAGCGTGGGATATTCTTCGATAGCCCATTCTTGCCCCATGTATGCAAAGGTGCATCCCGGCAGCAGTTGGTAAAAGGCGGTCCAGGCTTCAAGCCGTTTTCCCTTGCCAAAGCGCGAAGCGGCTCTTCGTTGATCATGGTTTTCTAGGTACCGAATCTTCTGTGCCCAAGCAGGATAGGCTGCCCGCTGCACCTCAAGAAAGTCAAGGTAATAGGCGAGATTTCGTTTCCCAGCCCATACTTGCTCGAGCCGCTGCCAGCCGTCATAATCATAGGTCAGGTCAAAGGCATCATGCAGTTCCGGTTCTGACCAGGCATGGAAACCTGCATCCCGCAGATACAGAAGGAATGAAGGATGAACACTTTCGGCAAGCCACAGGGTGGGCCGTTTTTCCTTGCCCGTTGCGGGATCCCGTAGGTTTACGCGTCTCCGGGCCTCAACCCAGAATTCCCGGGGAACCAATGAGGCCACATCGCAGCGGAACCCTTCTATTCCCAATTCCCGCCAATAGATAAGTGTGTCAATGAGTTCATCCCATAAGTCATCCCGGGATTCGGGTGATACATAGTCTAAATCAATAACATCGGACCAGTCTTCACACTTCCTGCCAGGCTTGCCATCGGCTCCTTTTAAAAACCACTCAGGATGTTCATGGGCAAGCCGGGAATCCGGGGCGGTATGATTATATACCACGTCGATCATCACCTTGAGGCCAAGCCGATTCGCTTCGGCGATAAAGTTTTTAAGGTCATCCACAGTACCAAGTTCCGGATCTACCTTGCGATAATCGGCGATAGCATAAGGACTTCCCTGGCTGCCCTTACGATTGACTTTGCCAATGGGATGAATAGGGGTAAGGTATACCCAAGAAAACCCCAGGGACTTCACTTCCGAGAGCTTTTTAGTTGCCGCTGCAAAGGTTCCCTCTTTGGTATAATTGCGAATAAAAATCTGGTACAACGCAGTGGTCTCTGGGACACCTCTATCGGTTCTAACAAAAGCTGCCATAGTTCCTCCTCTTGAAAGATTTTTCAATTTGCGACATCGTATATCGTCAAAATTGTTTTTTTGGCCCCTGATCCAATTTCAAGGTTATAGATTATATTAAACCGGTTTAACTGGTTTGACAAGCCGGTATATAGGTTTAATGGCTGGTCAAACAGCCTAAAAGCCGTTCAATGAGGAGCTATAATGGCATTCGAACGAAATACAAGAATCATTTGTACCATGGGACCGGCGGTCCGCAGCGTCGATATGATCCGGTCTTTGATTCGCAATGGCATGAATATTGCCCGCTTTAATTTTTCTCATGGAGATCATGAGTATCATGGCGAGGGTATTCGCCTCGTTCGGGAAGCTGCCCGATTGGAATCTGTCCCTGTTGCGCTTATTTTGGATACCAAGGGCCCTGAAATTAGGACCGGTCAGATTAAAGATGGAGGAACAATAACACTCCAAAATGGCCAGCCTATAGAAGTGCTGTCAGAACGGGATGCCAAAGAACTCTACGGCGAAGACGGAGCCTTTGCGACCTCTGAGCGGCTGACGGTGTCTTATGAAGGTTTAGTTCAGGATATCAAAGTTGGAGCGCGGATTCTTATTGCTGACGGGCTTTTCTCTTTGGATGTTACTGGTGTTGAAGGGAAGCGTATTCTGTGCAAAGTGACCAATGGGGGTGTCTTGGGCAGCCGGAAAAATGTCAATGTCATTGGGGTGCGCACTAAACTGCCCGCATTGTCAGAACAGGACAAGGCTGATATCGCCTTTGGGGTGGAACAGGGGATGGATTTTATTGCCGCTTCTTTTGTCCGGAAAGCTTCCGATGTTACTACTATCCATAAATACCTGGCAGAGCTTGGTTCAGATATGCCGGTTATAGCAAAAATAGAAGATGAAGAAGGTTTGGAAAATATTGAGGAAATAATCCGGGTATCCGCGGGCATCATGGTAGCCCGAGGAGACTTGGGGGTGCAAATCCCCACCGAACGGGTGCCCTTGGAGCAGAAGCGTATTATCCGGCTCTGCAATCAGGCTGGTAAGCCAGTTATCACCGCAACCCAGATGCTTGAGTCGATGATTAAAAACCCCCGGCCAACTAGAGCTGAAGCGGGTGATGTGGCCAATGCAATTCTGGACGGCACCGATTGTGTTATGCTCTCTGGGGAAACCGCCAACGGCCAGTTCCCTGAGGCTGCTGTGGCTGTTATGGATCAGATTGCCCGCGCTGTAGAAGCTTCCGATGAGTATAAACGGGCATTGGAAGAACGCAGAAATCTTATGTTCTCTAGCGATGATATTGCCGATGCCATTGCCGATGCGGCAGCCCAGACTGCGGATAGAATTGGGGCCGCAGCCCTTGTAGTACCGACTTTGCGGGGTAACACTGCCCGGCTTATTAGCAGACACCGGCCCCGCCGTCGGATCGTGGCTGCCACTCCTAATGCTGCGGTTCAGAGGCGGCTCCTCCTGCACTGGGGGGTGGTGCCAATAAAGGTGGAACAGGAGTCCGATTCGGAAGCTATGATCCAGCAGGCTATCAGCGGCGCCATTAAAGAAGGATTTGCGCATAAATTGGACAAAGTAGTCGTAGTCGCCGGTGTCCCGCTCAACTCCCCCCTGATGACCAACAGCATCCGGGTCCATGTGATTGGTAATATATTGGGCCGGGGCCTAACGGGTTTTGGCAAACGTTGTACTGGCCGCATAGTAAAAGCCAGATCCCTCGAAGAAGCCGCTTTAGCCTTACGGAAGAATGGCGGCGAGATACTCCTGACCCATACCTTAGACGAAAATTTCATACCGATCCTGCGGGTCGTGGATGGTGTTATTTTGGAAGGCGTATCGGAAATGCCCTGGGAAATGGTGCGGACCATCAATCCTGATATTGTGTACATATCTCAGGTTCCCCAAGCGCTCAGCCGTTTCGAAGAGCATATCACCGTTACCCTGGACGGAAACGAAAAGCTCATATACGAAGGATCGCTGCTGTAAAATAGTTTGACAGACAAATAAACAGGGCTACAATGTAAGGTGGAAAAGAGCAGTAAACAGGAGGCAGGTAGATGGCCGAACGTTATTTGTTGCTCGTTGATGATGAACCTAATATTGTAAAAGCCCTGAGCCGCGAACTTGAAGATTGGGCGGAAGAACGCGCTCTTACTATCATTACCGCTCCGCATGCGCTTAAAGCCCCAGAAATACTAAAGGAAAAGGGGCAGGAGACGCTTCTTGTCATTTCGGACCTGCGGATGCCCGAAATGAAAGGGTCGGATTTTCTACAGATTGTACGAGATACCTATCCGCATATTCTTTCCATATTGCTCACCGGATTTTCTGAAACTAATGAGGTGATAAAAGCGGTTCGAGCAGGTATTTTTAGTTATATTTTAAAACCCTGGGATTCTGAGTATCTCTTAGCGGAGCTTGATAAGGCATATAAAACGGTCATGCTCAAGCAAGAGCATGATCAGCTCACCAAAAAAATACAAGAGGAACTGAGATGGGCAGGAGAAATGCAAAAAGTCCTCCTCAGGCCCTCGCTCCCCCAATCAACGAGTGTAGAATATAGGGTCAGTTATCGTCCGGTACCTCACCTTTATTGCGGCGGTGACTATTATGATGTAATTACCCTTGCACCTGATCGATACCTTATTCTCATTGGCGATGTCGCAGGTCATGGGGTGCGGGCTGCTTTTGTAACTGGTATTCTAAAAGCAATCATATATCCTGAATATGTTCGCTCAAATCTAACAAAAAAAATAACCCCTGCCGCCTTTTAAAGCTGGTTGAACGATCGTATGAATTTTGAACTGCGCCGTACAACCGGGTTACTGATCACCTTTTTTGCAGGCATCCTCGATTCTAAATCTCAGTATTTTACCTATGCAAATGCAGGACAATGTCATCCCTGTATACTGCGTGGAAATGCTATATCCGAACTGCCCATCTCAGGATCGGCAATTGGATTTGCTTCTAATATCATGTATGCGGAACAGGGTGTCCAACTTCAGAGCGGAGATGTTATCACTCTTTATACAGATGGATTAATAGAATTCACTGAAAATGATAAGCCTGTTAAGTTGGCTCCCCGGGAAGTGTTTGCCGGAATCCCTTATAGCCCCGACTATCATCGC
This sequence comes from Treponema sp., assembly GCA_020216655.1. Taxonomy (GTDB): domain Bacteria; phylum Spirochaetota; class Spirochaetia; order Treponematales; family Breznakiellaceae; genus Gracilinema. The sequence continues at coordinate 6,263 of JAIWNU010000090.1, forward strand.
CAGTTGCTTACCCGTGCACTTGAGCTTTCACGATCCAGGGATTTTACTGACGATGTAAGCATCCTATCTGCGCGGCTCTTATAAAGCTATGGAAATCTCAGTAATGTTCCGGGAGTTTAACGAGAAGCACAAGTATGCGAAATTATTTATCGATACAGAACAAGAAAATCTTTGGGTTATCCAGATCGAAGGCGAACTAGATTTTCAAAGTTCGGCTGATGCTCAGGTTATCCTGGACACGATAATGAATGAGATTCCAAGCAGAAGCCGTCTTATTTTTAATCTTAAGAAATTAACATATGTTTCTTCCACTGGCGTAGGTCTTTTTGCAAATGTGGTTGTAGCTGGTAATAAACGGGGCATACAGGTCGTTTTGAGGGATCTCCAGCCAAAAGTTGAACAGGTGTTCAGTTTGCTGGGGATATTATCTTTTTTTTCTGTTGAACATGAACCATGACACCGGAAAAACTACTTTTGCAGTTGGTTTTATTGTATGCTAAGGATACGTCGGAACATGCGGACATTCTGGTTGCTAATCATCTTTGCAAATTACTGAAAGCTAAAATTACCGCTATTTTTTACAAGGATATTTCAGGAATATGTCATCTCAGACTGTCGGGATCAGATTATTCGATCAAACTATCTAATACTGACTGGGACCATGTGGTGCGTACCTTAGATACTGCCAACAGTGGTGAAGCCTATACTTTTGGCCCCTGGGAAATACCTCAGTTTGGCATCAATGAAAAATATTGGGTTGCCTGTGGTCTATTTAACTCCCGGTCAATTATAAAAGGGTTTATTGTTCTTGGAAGATCAGATGTACCCTGGGATGCCTTATCAGTAGGATTAATACAAAAGATAAGCCGAACAATCGGTACAATTCTGATTATGAGAATGCGGCTCTATATCTCTGAATACGAAAAGAAAAAATTGCTAGATAAACTTACCCTAGAAGAGAAGCGGCTCCGAAATCTTTTTGATGCATCTCCGAATATAATTTATACCTGTGATGCAGATGATTATATTACCAGTATGAATGCTGCAGGGCTCCGCGCTTTTGGTTTTTCATCCCCGCAACAAATATTAGGAAAACCCTTTAGCAAGCTTCTCTACAATCCTGAAGACCGTAAAGTAGGGCTTAAACGGTTATTCACAAACGGTAATTCAGCATCTTATGAAACAATATTAAAGACATTCGATGACAGGCTAATATATTGCATGGAATCTATTGCTATACTTCGGGACGAGCATGGAAAAATACGGGAATTACAGGGAATCATCAATGATATTACTGAAATAATAGAAAAAGAACGGGAACTATGGCATACAAATCTTGAACTTTCAGAACTGAACAGCAAACTTCAAAAAACTCAGGAAATGATGGTTCAACAGGAAAAACTGGCATCTATTGGTCAGCTTGCTGCCGGTGTTGCTCATGAAATTAATAACCCTCTTGGTTTTTTAAAAAGCAACCATGGTATTTTAAATACATATGTCAATAAGGTTTCCTGCCTGTTGGAAGAACTCAAGGGTACTCTGTTGAATGAACCTCAAGTTGCAATTGTAAATAAACTTTATAAACATTTTGATAGTATTAAAGAAGTTTTAATTGAATCTTCTGAAGGTTTTGAAAGGATTATCCGTATCGTAAGCGACTTAAAAACTTTCTCCCGTCTCGATCAAGGGGAGGGATTTGATGAATATGATGTCAATGCTGGCATAGAAAGTACATTGGTGGTTGCTTGGAATGAGATTAAATATGTGGCGGATGTAGAAAAAAGATTTGGTTCTATTCCTAAAATCATGGCTAGAGGAAACGAACTAAACCAGGTTTGGTTGAATATATTGCTGAATGCGGCACAGGCGATAGAGGAGGCAAAAAAAGAGGAGCATGGTCGTATTGTTATAAAAACCTGGGACGAAAAAGATTATATAATGGTCTCGATAAAGGACAATGGACCTGGGATTCCTGAATCTATCAGAAAAAAAATCTTTGATCCTTTTTTCACCACAAAAGAACCCGGTAAAGGCACCGGTCTAGGACTATCTATATCTTACAGCATAATTGTAGAAACCCATAAAGGCCATATCAATGTAAATTCGGATATGGGGAAAGGGACCGAGTTTCTGATTGCCCTCCCTAAAAATCGTTGACATTTACCGCTGTGGAAGCTAGACTTTTATATCGTGAAACCAATAAAGAATGTCCTTATTCTTGTAGATGACTCAGATATTATTAAGGATGTGGGCAGACAGCTTGCTGTCCATCTTGCTCCCGCGCATGTTGCAATAGTGGATGCAGCTGATTTCGCCGCTACGGATATGCTTCCTGCGGATGCCTACCTTTTCGGATGCCAGGAACCGCATCCTGCCCGGTTTAGCGAGGTTGAGCGGGTCCTTAAGGGGATAAATCTGGCCGGACGCCCCTGCGGCCTCTTTACTCTATCCTCAAAAAGTGCTATCGAATATCTTCGCGCTATCACTCAGGATGCGGAAGTGGCGGTTTTTTCTGAACCCTTACTTTACGAAGTGCTTCCGCCGGAAGATAGGGCGGCCCGGGTGAAATCCTGGGTTCAATCAGTGCTGGGATGGAGTTAATTTGCCGATGGATACCACCTTTGATCTTGATGCTGCAATTCGCAAGGTCCCCGATTTTCCCAAAAAGGGGATTCTTTTTTATGATATTACGAGCATTCTGGCAAACCCCAAAGCTTTTGCATACTGCCTGGATGCAATGGAGGACCTGTATCGCAATGAGTCCATAGACGCGGTGGCCGCCATTGAGTCCCGTGGTTTTGTTTTTGCAGCTCCTTTTGCCGATCGTCTGGGGATTCCCCTTATACTGATCAGAAAGAAGGGAAAACTGCCCGGAAAAACAATCTCTAAAAAGTATCAGCTTGAATATGGCGAAGCAGAAATAGAAGTACATCCTGATGACGTGCCAGTGGGAAAGCGGGTTCTCGTTGTGGATGATCTCATTGCGACTGGAGGTACCCTGCGGGCCGCCACAGACCTTATTGCTGCCGCTGGTGCAGAGGTTGCAGGGCTTTTCGGTGTGGTTGGACTCCCCTTTTTGAATTATCGTGCTCTTTTAGGGTCTATCCCTATAAAGACACTGATAGAATATCACGGAGAGTAAAAGGCTTTTGAGTCTTATTGACAAAGAATCCATAATGTGCTACTGTCCGTTCATCAGCTTTGATGCTTATTCCCCGGTTGTGTAAGGGTAGCACGGCAGACTCTGGATCTGCTTGTGGGGGTTCGAATCCTCCCTGGGGAACAAGAAAAGCCCTCTGGGGCTCGCCCCGCAGGGCTTTTTGCGTCTTTGGCCCCTTCGTCTATCGGTTAGGACATGAGATTCTCAATCTTAAAAGAGGGGTTCGATTCCCCTAGGGGCTAAAAAATCAATTTTCAAATCCCCTCAGTTTATAAACAATTCCTACATAAAATCGTTGACCAGAGCCGGAGCAATCTTTTATAGTTCTATACATGCAGCCTTCGGAAGGGATAGATACCTTTGAACGATTAGCTTCCCGTCTTTCTATGGAAGAGCGCCAAGCCCTGCTTTCCAAGCTATCCAGCTATGCAGTGCTTTCTAAAGAAGTGCTGTTTCATGAGGAGGAAGTTCCTCCCAAAGTTGATGTAGAACGCCAATACAAAGAAATTCCCTGGTATTATAAGCTCTACCTCACTATTCTTAGTTTTTTCAAAGGGAAATCGCCCCTAAAACTCTAT
>JAIWNU010000091.1 GCA_020216655.1 Treponema sp.
GAAGACAGGCTTATTTCATCCCTCGGCGCTATGATCGAAAGCCGTGCGCCGGGCTTATTCGACCACCGGCGTAATATACTGCTTTCCGGTTTTATGGATGAAATTAGTTCTCTAAAAGAGGCCGCCAGGTTTTTTTATGAGGCTCTTGATATTAGTCTTAACCGGGACAAGGGGGCTTTTTTCTCATTTCTTGCTTCTCTCGAGCTAGATTATGTGCATCGCAGACTCCTTAATGAGACCGATCCCGAAGAAATAGCCAAAGGCAATCCTCAGCTTACCGAAACAGATGTGAGGAATTTTGCGAACCGCACATTGGACAGCGTTTTTCAGTCTATCAACGAAGACGAACGGCGGATCATGTACCGGAACGCCCGGTCTCTTCAATGTTTAAAAGAACTTTCTTCCTTTCTTTTTGATCGCCTGTTGTCGAATTTTGCACGGGATTCCAGCAATAAGGGCCTTACCGCACCAGCGTATTTAGCCATGGATCAACTCAGTGCTTTGAACAATATTCTGTACTCGCTGCAGGATCCGCCTTCGATGGCTCTTCTGGAAACCCTGTTTATCTTTCTTCTCCAAGAACGAAACACCGAACCCAAAATAGACCTTGCTCTTGAATTAAAAACCCTCTTGTCCAGGGCAGAAGAAGCCTTGGGGAGAATTCGGCAGTTTAACAAGCGTATCCCCCTCACTGCCATTATCCGCTGTTCCAGCCACAACCTGGCCTATATACCCCAAAGTATTACCGGCGGCGAGGACTGGTTTGCCGTATATCGGGATTATTGGAAAAAACAAGTAGAAGACCGCTGTAACCGCTATATTCAAGAGAAGCGCCGCCAGGAACTGGTGGAAGAACTGCGGGATTTTTTTAAGGGCAACCCTATAAAATCCCTCCAGTATGTAGCAGGTATCAATAATCCGGATGGTATTCCTGTTCATGGAGCCTTTAGCCTTGCTTTTTTGTTTACTTTTTACAACGTTTTATTTGTTGAAGAAATCAACCGGGCATTAAAGCCCATTTTAATTGACGGAGAATTTTACAAAAAAGAAAATCGTACCGAATTTACCGAGGCTTATAATGAGCTGCTACAGCTGGGAGAAACAATACGGGCTTTTGATCAAAAATTATCACCCACCGGGGACCTCGGAAAGCGTTATGATATTGCCCGGCAAGAAATTACAGCCCTTTCAGTAAAGCGGCGAAAAATACAGGTGATCGAGACCGAAGCCTCTGATGAAGCTTCTGAAATTATTAATCGGGCAATGAAGGCCCTTAAGTCCCTTTCTCTGGTACTCGAAGGGATTCTAAAGGGAGAAGCCGGCGGCCGCTATGATTCACTGGTTAATTTGGGGAGTCTTGCCGGTAAAAGCGGGTCGTATCTTGTGCTTCTCAAAGGCACCCGGGAAAAGCTGGAAAAATCTCTGAGTTTACTGAACGAGATTGAAAAAGCGGGGATTTAATGAGAAAGTAGCCCTATGCATATCTATCCTTTTCATCTTGAATATCATGATACATATAGGGTCTTTTGGTTTCCCTTTATAGATAATGGTAACGCCGTTTCCGGCCCTTCCTGTTTTTTGTCTCCTATCGAAGCCGGAGATATGAAGTTTGATCCTTATACCCAGAATCCTCACCGTGAGCAATTTTTTTCTACCCTTGCAAAAAGAAAAGGGATAGAACATCTGCCGGTATATGCGGTTAAGCAAGTCCATTCCCGGAATGTGGTGATTGTAGATGGTTCCTCTCACCTTGCAGGGCTTGAGGCTGACGGCCTTGTAACAGACAAGGCAGGCCTCTGGCTTTCGGTAACCGTGGCGGATTGTCTTCCGATTTATTTGCGGGATAGAAGCGGGACATACAGAGCTATGCTGCATTCTGGCTGGAAAGGAACTGGCATTGTACAACGCGCCTTAGCTATATTTATTAAACAGTGGCAGGTAGCCCCCAAGGACATACTTGCCGTATTAGGACCCTGCATTTGTTCTGAGTGCTATAAGGTTGATGAAGAGCGGGCTCGCCAATTCGAAGCCGAATTCGGCGGTTCAGAGGGACCTTTCCCGCTGGGTCCGGTGGTAAAACACAGCGTTGGACCGGAGGGATCTAACAATTATTCCCTCGATCTAAAGGCTGCCAATAGCCGGCTGCTTGCTCAGGCAGGGGTTCAGGAAATAGCAGTATGTTCCGATTGCACCGTCTGCAATACCCGCTTAGGTTCTTTCAGGAGACAGGGTCCAGATTCTTACACTAGGATGGTAGCCCTCATCGATTGAGCTAAATCGAAAACTATGCTATGGTGGCCTCTCAGGATGGAAATATGCAGGACATAAAAGAAATTTGGAAACAGGCTGTAGCCGCTGCACTTACCGAATTAGCTCAGCAGAATGGCATTGTGGATATAATAAGGGCAGAACAGGTTGTGGTTGAAATTCCGCCGAAACCCGAGTTGGGAGACCTGGGTATTCCCATGTTTCCCTTTGCCAAAGTGCTCCGTAAGGGGCCGCCTCAGATTGCCCAAGCAGTAGCGGAACGACTTTCCTCATCTGGGAATGCTCAATGGGGAACTGTTGCAGCGGAAGGCCCCTATGTCAACATAAGGCTTGAAAAAGCTGCGGTAACAAAGCAAATTTTACAGGCCGTCCTGGAACATCCTGAGGATTTTGAAAGGCCCCAGAGTCTTAAAAATCGCAAAATCATGGTTGAGTTTTCCAGCCCGAACACTAATAAGCCCCTTCACCTGGGGCATTTAAGGAATGATGTGCTCGGGGAAAGTATTTCCCGTATCCTTGCAGCCTGCGGAGCAGAGGTGCGCAAGGTTTGCATTATCAATGACCGGGGTATTCATATCTGCAAGTCCATGCTTGCATATAAAGAATTCGGACAGGGGAAAACCCCCGAATCAGAGGGAGTAAAGAGCGACCGTTTTGTAGGAGACTGGTATGTCCGCTTCCATAAAATGAGCCAGGAAGATCCTTCTGCGGAAGAACGAGCCCAGGAATTGCTGCGGAAATGGGAACAGGGAGACGCCGAAACAGTGAGTCTCTGGAAGCAGATGAACAGCTGGGCTGTAGAGGGAATTAAAAAAACCTATGAACGGACCGGTGTGTCCTTTGACCAATATTATTTTGAAAGCCAAACCTACCTGAAGGGTAAAGAAGAGGTTCTTAAAGGCCTTGAGCAGGGCTTTTTCTATCGGGAAGAAGACGGTTCCGTATGGGTTGATTTAACCGCCGATGGACTTGATAAGAAGGTACTGCTGCGCAAGGATGGTACATCCCTGTATATAACCCAGGATATTGGAACAGCCATTTTCCGGCACCATGACTGGCCTTTTGAGCGCCTTGTGTATGTGGTTGGTTCAGAACAGCAGTACCATTTCAAGGTTCTTTTCAAGGTATTGGAAAAACTCGGCTATGATTGGGCAAAAAACCTCTATCATCTCTCCTATGGCATGGTAAATCTGCCGGAAGGAAAAATGAAGAGCCGAGAAGGCACTGTCGTCGATGCGGATGACCTTATAGACAGTCTTAAGGCTATGGCGCTGCAGGAAATAAAGGAGAAAAACCGAGAAGAGGCTGTTGGGGACGGCGAATCGGTGGCAGAAAAAATAGCGGTAGGAGCTCTTCATTATTACCTTTTACAGGTCTCTCCCACAAAGGATATGCTCTTTAATCCCCGGGAGTCCCTCTCTTTTAACGGGAATACAGGCCCCTATCTTCAATATATGGGGGCGCGCATCTCTTCCATGCTCAGGAAAAAGGCCGGATCCCTTGCTGAATCCGGATCGGTAAAGCCTGAATTGCTTTCAGATGAAGCTGAGTGGGCCCTTGTAAAAACCTTGTCCCAATATCCGGAAACGGTCAGTCTGGCCGCAAGCCAAATGGACCCCTCGATTATCGCGGCCTACTTGTATGAACTTTCAAAGGCATTCAGCAGATTTTATCATGACTGTCCCATATTAAACGCCGAATCGGCTGATTTGGCCGCAACGAGGCTCGCTCTTTCCAAAGCGGTACTGGAGGTGCTTAAATCTGCCATGAATTTGGTATGTATACCCTTCCTGGATGTCATGTAAAGCAAAGGCGAGCGCAGTGCCTATTGACTTAATAATAGAGACCGGTGTATAAACACCGAAGTATTATCATCCGAATAGAATCGAGGGCGGTTGTTCATGTACGCACTGGTAGAATTTAAAGGCAAACAATACAAGGCTGAGAAAGGTGCTTTGTTAAAAGTGGATAGGATCGATGCTGAGGTTGGTTCCGTTGTGGATATCGACTCGGTACTCCTTGTATCCGGAGATTCGGTTTCCGTCGGCGCTCCCTATGTAAAAGGAGCCGCGGTGAAGGCGGTTGTGGAAAATCATGGCAAGGACAAGAAAATTATTGTCTTTAAATATATGCCAAAGAAAGATTACCGCCGCAAAAAGGGTCACCGGCAGCAATATTCTTATATCCGTATCCAGGACATTGTCGGGGCCTAATTAAAGCCTATGATTCGCGTTGACGTCATCCTTGATACTGCAGGGATATTAAAATCCTGTGCAGTAGTGGGACACGCCAGCGCAGGGCCGCGAAACGAGGACATAGTTTGTGCCGCCGTTTCAGTCCTTTCCCGGACGGCCCTCAGGACCCTTTCCAAAACAGAGGGGGTTACTGCACGGGGAAAAGCCCCTGCACGGGGTGAATTGTTTATGGAAATTGAATATGCCGCGGTCTGCAGAGACCAGGTAGCCGGAATTACGAACTTTCTGTTGGAAGGTTTGTTATCAATTTCGGAAGAGTTTCCTGAACATTGCTGTGTTCGAATACAAAGAGAGCGGAGGTAGCAATATGGCTCGGAAACGGGGCGGTAGCGGTGCTAAAAACGGACGGGATTCTAATCCCCAATACCTTGGAATAAAGGCTTCTGGTGGTTCATTTGTAAAGGCTGGTTCGATAATTGTGCGTCAGCGGGGTACCAAGATACATCCTGGTGTAAATGTCGGATGTGGTTCCGATTATACCCTTTTTGCGCTGGTGGACGGCACGGTCAACTTTTCTGAACGCAGGGGCCGGAAGCTGGCAGGGGTAACGCCTGCTGGTGCAGCCGAATAATTTCACGGACTGGGATAGCCCTCGGGGCCATATCTCGGAACAGTGCGCGGCGCGCCCCTTGGGCGCGCCGTTTGTGTTTATAAACTTATGCAGAAATTTGCAGACGAAGCGATAATCGAAGTATCCTCAGGCAATGGTGGCAACGGCTGTGTTGCCTTCCGGCGGGAAAAGTATGTACCCTTAGGAGGACCCTCGGGGGGTGATGGCGGCCGCGGCGGAGATGTGGTGTTTGAGGTCCGACGGAATCTGCGTACCCTCGCGCATCTTAGATATAAACAGGTTTTTAAGGCAGAAAACGGTCGTGATGGCGAAGGATCTCAGAAATATGGCCGCCATGGCGAAGATGTTATCGTGCCGGTCCCACCCGGGACAATTATAAAAGACGCCGACACGGGGGAGCTTATTAGAGATTTTGGTAAAGACGAAGGCCGTTTTGTGTTCCTTAAAGGCGGTAACGGCGGGTGGGGAAATGTACACTTTAAGTCTTCGACCAACCAGGCACCCCGTAAAGCCTTACCGGGTCAGAAGGGCGAAACTCGCAGGCTTAAGGTGGAACTGCAAGTAATGGCTGATATCGGCTTTGTTGGCTTTCCGAATGCAGGTAAATCGAGCTTGCTGGATCGGTTCACCAACGCAAGGCCCAAAATTGCTCCCTATCCGTTTACTACAAAAATCCCCAACCTGGGAATTCTGACCATCGATGACCGGGATATAATCCTTGCTGATATTCCAGGTCTTATAGAAGGCGCTTCTAACGGTGCAGGGCTCGGTATCAGATTTCTCAAGCACATCTCCAGAACAGCGGGCCTTGCGTTCCTCATCGACCTTTCTGATGAAAAATATCTTGAGGCTTTTGATATCCTGAAAGGTGAACTTGAAGCTTTCTCGAGCGATTTGGTACAAAAGAAACGGATTATTGTGGGTACTAAATTGGATCTGGAAGGTACCCAGGACCGGCTCGAAGCATTGCGCCAGCGCTATCTACAGGAAACTGTGCTAGGAATTTCTGTTTTTACCGGCCAAGGGCTTACGGAACTTTCCCATGCTTTTGCTCAAATGGTTACTGATATGGACGGCGGAGGGCAATAACAGCCTTGAATGTAGCAGTTTTAGGGGGCAGCTTTAATCCAGTCCACTATGGACATCTTGCTCTTGCAGAAACAGTGCTGAGAACACTGGATTATGATGTTGTAGTTTTTGTTCCCACTAATCAATCCCCGTTTAAAACGAGCCCTGAAGGAGCAACTTCCCGTGATAGGGTTGATATGCTCATGGCCGCCATTTCTGGCAACCCTCGGTTCATGGTAGACGACTGTGAAATAAAACGGGGAGGGCTTTCCTATACGATTGATACCATACTTGATATTGAACGGCGGTACCAATGCGAAAAGAAAATAGGTCTTCTTCTTGGGGATGATCACCTCGGTGCTTTTCACCGTTGGAAATCCGCAGATCTGCTTGCACAAAAAGCAGATCTTCTGCTTGCAACAAGAATCAATACAGAAATAAATGATTTTCCCTATCCCTATAGGGCTATTTCAAATCCTCAAATACCGATTTCTTCGAGCCAGGTAAGATCCGCCATAAGGGAAGGCGCTGCATGGACCCATCTGGTGCCCCCTGGGGTGGCCCATATTATTCGAGACCGAGGCTTATATGCTCCGGAATATGGCGGAAGTAGTAGTGTTTCTGCATCTTTGATAGCCCTCATTGAAGATCTAGCCCGTGCCTGGCTGCCGCAAAATAGATTCCTCCATTCAAAGAATGTAGCTGTCTTATCTGCTCAGCTTTGCAGGCGTTATGGGATGGATGAGAAACAAGGGTACCTTGCCGGTATAGCCCATGATATGTGTAAGGCCTGGACTCCCGATGCAATTATGAAACTGGCCTCGCTGGATGGTTTACCGATAAATTCTGTTGAACATAACAAGCCCGAATTGATGCATGGCAGGGCCGCTGCCGTTTATTTACAAGCCTATCATGGACTTGAAAACCAATCCTTGTTACAGGCCCTGAGGATGCATACCTTCGGAGGACCTGCAATGGAGCCTCTCGCTAAAATTGTCTATATAGCCGACAAGATCGAGCCTTTGCGCATGGGAATTGAGCCATCCTTACGGATTGCTTGTAGAACCGACAGTTTGCCTGTATTATTCGCAAAGGTAGTCTCTCAGACCCTGTTGTATTTAAAACAGCGGGGCAAACTACTGACAGAAGAAAGCGAAGCCATGTTAGCCGAACTGCGCCAGGAGGGGCTCCTATGAAGCGGCTCAGTTTTGATTCAAGTTTTATGTTATTGCTGCTTATAGTAGTAATACTGATAAGCGGCGGAGTTGGCATTTATCTTTTCAGCAGAACCGATCCGTTGGAAGAAATACTGAGCGATGAAAAGGTGCTGAACGTTCTGCTTAATCTAGAGCAGGATCGTAAGGTTATTGGCTCATACGTCATATTATATTATCCGCCTACAAGACGGGCTGCAGTATTTGATGTACCAATAGAGACGGGGCTTATTATAAAATCCCTTAATCGTGTAGATCGAATTGACACCTTATATAAGGGCTCAGAAAGCACTGAATATACCAAGGAAATTGAAAATCTTCTTGGGTTACGGATCCCCTTTACGGTTACTCTGACCTTAGATCATCTTGAAAAACTCGTCGACCTAGTAGATGGAATTTCGCTCTTTATTCCTGAACCGCTTGAACAATATAATCCACAAAAACCCGTTTTGTTGCCCTCAGGTTTTGTCAAGCTAGATGGAAGCAAAGCCATTGCATATGCCACCTATACATTGGACAAGGATACTGCCGAAATAGAATCGGATACACTACGAAAACAAAAGCTTATTCAGTCTTTGCTGACCAGGCTTAACGAAAAGCGGGGATTACTGAAAAATCCAGCAGCTCAAAACATATTAACATCCCTTATAACTACCAGATTGAATACTGAGTCTACCCTGCGCATTTTTAGGGAGCTTACCAATCTGGATGTCCAAAAATTCACAATCCAACGGATTGGTGGCAATGTAAAACAGGTATCTGGGAAAAAGCTGTTGTTCCCATTCTATGATGGGGTACTTGCCCAAGAAATAGTAAAGCAAACAATCTCGGGGCTAGTACGCCAGGGCGAAGGAGAAATTCCTGACCGGGTCTTTACGGTAGAGGTGCTTAATGGAACTCCAACCATAGGTCTTGCCCGTAATACCGCAGAGTTGCTTAAAGGCTTTGGGTATGATGTGCTATCCTATGGCAATGCAGATCGAAGTGATTATGAAAAGACCCAGATTATTAGCCGCTCAAAATACCCTGAGGTCGCACAAGCGTTGGGCAGTGTTTTGAAATGTAAAGTAATTATCACTGAGAATGACACTGAAAGCCAAAATCTTTCTCAGGATATGAATTATAAAGCGGATTTTACACTTATTATAGGGAAGGATTTTAATGGTAGATATGTTATCAACTAAACAATTGGATCTGGCTAAAAAGCTCGCATCCCTTATTGCAGATCATAAGGGGCAGCACGTGGTGGTTTTGGATCTTCGTGGGCTCCATACATGGACGGATTTTTTTATCATCAGCACAGTAAGCAGCAGTACTCATCAGCAGGGTTTGCAGCGACATATTAAGGAATTTGCTCAATCTGAACAAGTCGAAATTCTCAGGCGCCAAAGGAAGGCCCCTGCTGATGACGAGTGGAACCTGATAGATATGGGGTTCATTGTCGTACATCTGATGACTGAAAAAGCTCGTTCCTTTTATGATCTTGAACGGCTTTGGAGCGAGGCTCCGGTGCTCTGGAAATCGGAAAGCTGATCCACTTTATTTAGTCGGCCACTGCTAATAGGGCAAAAAAAGACTGCCAACGATCGCTGGCAGTCTTTTGTTTTTGAGGAGCATAATACTCCATAACGACACTAATAGTGAGCTAATTACTCGTCAAAATCATCATAGTCGACATCGTCGTCGTAATCGTAGTCCTCGTCTTCGTCGTCGAAATCTTCATCTTCATCATCGAAATCGTCGTCGAAGTCATCGTCGAAGTCGTCTTCTTCATCATCGAAGTCGTCATCTTCGTCGAGGTCGTCAAAATCTTCGTCTTCTCCCTCGTCTTCGAAGTCATCATCAAAATCATCATCGAAGACAGCCATGGGGAAGGGAAGTCCGTCGTTCTGCTCAAAGGTCAGGGGGACCAGGTTGAGCATATCATCATTATTGATGGTCTCGTAAGGAACCATAGCATACTCCATACATAACTGATATTACCCTTGAAACATAAGGGAGAGATTGACTATCTGTCAACAGGTATTTATATCAATTTGCTACTTTTAATGGCAAAAATGCAAGTAAAATATCCAAAATCACCAGAAACATCAAAAAAGTAGTCTTTGTCAGACTCGGGGAGCATGGCTTGCACTCCAGAACCGCTTAAGATTACCGGAGGGGTTATCATGCAGTCAACTCCCTTTTGCGATAAAAGGTTTACAAAAGCTCCCCCAATCTGATTAGACAACTCAGCAATGGCTTCTTTATTGAACTGATGACTTTGTTCTGCATCCATGCCAAGATTAGAGACAAGTTGTGAAACAAAAGAATCGGAAATGGTAGGTGGAAATGCTAATATCAATTGGCCTTTAAGTGTTCCAACAAGACCAATCAGCGCAAGAATATCGTTCTTTTCCGAATTTTGGGCTGCCTTGTGCCTACTTGCTTTTATAACAGCCTTTTGGCCCTGTTCAATCTCAATATTGGAAAAACCGATTTCCATGAAAATGTCTTTACATGCTTTCATCAATAAAGCGTTTATTTGTATATCCACAGAATGAGTATAGATATACTTTGCTCCGTCGTCAATAAAATGAAGGATCTGCGCCAATTTCAAATGTGACAGACTTTGAGAATTGGCTTAGGTCTTTACAAAAAAAAGTTTTTAAGTATAATAGGGTCCCGATCATGAGAGATGGATTACGAGTTGCGGCACCTTGCAAAATCAACCTCCATCTCGGTGTTTATGATCGCAGATCCGATGGATATCATCCAATAGAAAGTATTTTTCAGCTTCTGGAATTTGGTGATGTCCTATGGATTGATTCTTTGAAAACAAGCTCTGGTATTGAACTGTGTGTTGAGGGACCAATCTCTTTGAACAGTTCCGTGCCGCCGGAGCAAAATATAGCATATAAAGCGGTTCGCTTGTTTCAAAGCGCGTCTGGTGACGATTCTGGCTGGTATATATGCCTAGAAAAGCGTGTTCCTCTTGGAGCAGGTTTGGGAGGTGGTTCTTCCGATGCGGCTGCGGTCCTTTTAGCGCTTAACCGGCTGAAAGGTTATCCGCTTTCTGGACAGCAATTGGAAAATTTGGCTGCAAAACTGGGAAGTGATGTTCCATTCTTTATAAAGTGTGGTATAGCAGAAACCACTGACTATAGCACAGCTAACGCTGACCAATCGTACGCCGGCACGGAATACGCCAGTAAGGCGTACACCGGCACGGCGTACATAACCGGCCGGGGTGAACAAATCGAACTGATCGATGTCCTTGCTCCCTGGTGTGTTGTGCTGGTTAATCCAGCCTTACATAGCAGTACTCCGGAGGCCTTTGCTATGCTGGATAGGTTCCGTCAAAAGAGTGGAGCCTATCCAAAGCCGCTTATTGGTAAGGACCGGTTAGTGCGAACGTTAGAATCGCATCCTGCTTCATGGACCTTTTATAATGATTTTTTAGAAGTGTTCATGGAAATTGGAAGACCGGAGATGCAGCAAAGTTATTCTGCAATTCTTCGGGATTTAAAAGACCATGGAGCTGATTTTGTGAATTTGTCGGGCTCTGGTTCTACCTGTTATGGGGTTTTTTCGGCTGTCGAGAGTGCAAAAACAGCTTATAAAACGCTTTTGAAGCGCTGGCCCCTTGTAGAATTAACGTTTCCCCTTGCGCGCAGAGGTAATGCAGTAGTACAATAAGGTGTACAACTATACCTGGGCCGAAAAAGAGGAGAGCGTCATGGAGATCACCGACATCAGGATTCGCAAGGTGGCCGGAGAGGGAAAGCTTAAGGCATACGTGACGGTTACATTTGACGACTGCTTTGTTGTTCATAATGTAAAAATTATCGAAGGCAAAAGCGGTGTTTTTATCGCCATGCCAAGCAGGAAAACCCGGTCTGGAGAATATAAGGATGTCGCCCATCCAATTCATCCAGAATTTAGGGCAGAACTGCAAAAGAAAATCCTGGATGTATACGATTCCGGAAATGTTCAGGATGATCCAACAGTAGAATTGTAATTTTTTTGGGACGTCGGCAAGTGGTAAGCCACCGGGTTTTGGCTCCGGCATTCGCAGGTTCGAGTCCTGCCGTCCCAGTTAGGTGCATAAATATTTTGAAAGCGCGGTCAGGGAAGGAGTTATATAATGGATCACGTTGTTCTTACTGCTCAGAAAAGAGCTACCACTGGGTCTGCTGATGCTGCCCGTTTACGACGCAGCGGTAAAATTCCTGCGGTAGTATACGGAAGGTCGGGAAAGGCCTTTTCAATTGTTTTGGATGCCCTTGAATTCGGAAGAAAAGTAAAGGGTATTTCTGAAAGTACCCTCCTCAATCTTACCATCGATGGATCAGAGCACGAAGTCTTTATTAAAGATACCCAGCGGGATATCTTTAAAGGGACCTTCCTCCATGTCGATTTTTATGAGGTAGAAAAAGGTAAAGCCCTCCATGCAAAGGTTCCTGTACATGTGGTAGGAACCGCCCAGGGTGTGCGTGAAGGCGGTGTTTTGGAAGCTCCACTGCATGAGTTGGAAGTTGAGTGTCTCCCGAAAGATCTGCCTGAGCATATCGATGTAGATGTGTCCAACCTGAAGGGTAATCAGTCTATTCATGTTCGGGATCTAAAGTTGGCCTCCGGTATTAAGGTTTTAACAAGCCCCGATCAGGTAGTAGCACTGGTAAAGTTTGCCAAAGCAGAAGCAGCTGTTGAATCCGCTGCTGAAGCAGCTCCTGCGGCAGAAGCTCCAAAGGCATAGGTTTCTTGCTTCCGATGAAGGCCGGATAGAACAGGTATTTGCCTGTTTCTGTTCCGGCTTTTTTGTTTTTATGGAAAAAATATGAAATTCCGAACAGCGAAAACCGTAACAGAAAAACTGGAGCTTTCGGTGGACGCTGTACTCAAGAAATACAGCGAAAGTTTAGCAGGACAAACTGTTATTATCGCCCTTTCTGGCGGCGCTGATTCTGTGTCTCTTTTATACGCATGCGCGAGATGTGCTGAGTATTTTGGATATTTTCTGCGTTGTGTTCATGTGAACCATCGATTGCGTTCTACCGAAGAGGTAGAACGGGATGCACATCTAGCAAGACAGCATTGCAAAAGATTAAAAATACCGCTCACTATTGTAAACATTGCACCCGGGGCCATAGAAGCCTATGCAAAAAAAAATAAGGTGGGGATAGAGGCTGCAGCCCGTTTTTTTAGGCATAGGATTTTTCGTAAACAAATGGCGCGCTGGTCTGCCCATTGGTTGTTTTTAGGTCATACTCAGGATGATATGCTTGAGCTCGCTCTCATGCGATTTTTGCAGGGCTCTGGTCCCGCAGGCTTGACCTCGCTTCCTGAAAAGCGGGGCCCGATACTGAGGCCCCTTATCAACACCAGCCGTCGAAATATAGAAGCCTATCTAAAGGCTCGGAACATAGAATATGTAACGGATTCTACTAATTTAGACACAAAGTATTTAAGGAACCGGATCCGTCATATCGTAATACCTGTTTTGGATAGGGAGTTCCCCTTTTGGAGGTCAGGCGTACAGCATGGAGGAAACACCCAAGGCCTTGTAGCAGCGTTCCTTCGCGATAGGGCTTTACAGAAGATCCATTGGGAGCCCTATGCATCCGGATCTGTTCATGGTTATCGCACTGGAGCCTCTCATTTCTGGAACCAAAGCGTACCTGTCCGAGAAGAATCGATGTTTCAAGTGATAGATACAATAAGAAAAAGTGAACATAGTTTTGGTGTACTAAGCTTAGAACCAGATGCTCAAGCATCTCGTGTAGTTCCATCGGTGAGGCGGAGGACTATCCGGCTATTTGCTACAGCTCAGACGGATAATTTGGAATTATCTGATTGTAGGTTCATCAATACACCAGAATGGATTCTTATTCAAGAAAAAACGTCATTCTTTTCTGAAGCGGGCTTTTCAGTTCTAGTGACAGCTCCCGGCACCTATATAGTTGAAGGCTATGAAATCGTTATACGTTCATATCAGCATGAACAAACAAGCGCCCTTATTGGGTTGCCCTGTGTGTTTCGGTCTCCTCAGCAAGGGGATAGTCTGCTCTACAAAGGTCACCATCGGAAATTGTCCGAACTCAGGAATATGGTTGGGATAAGCTCCTGGTGTGACCTCTGCGTTGTGGAAGATGCTCTAGGTATTGCCGTTTATATGCTTATAGATATACATTCAAAACTATCATATTTCTGGCGGGACCAAAGGCTCTTAGCAGCTGCTGGGGTAGTGGATAGAAATGCCAATTATATGTTAGAAATTAATTTACGGGGGAACCATGCTAAACGATCAAAAAGATGATATGCCGTCTCGGCCACCGGTACAGGGTGGGCGGGGCAGCCGTTTTGCCTTGATCTTTTTTATACTCGTTTCAGGTCTTTTTATTGCCTATTTTGTAAAGAATGACAAACCGGTCACCCAGGAGGTGCCCTATTCCACCTTTGTCATGCGTCTGGAACGAAACGAAGTCGATGCGGTCAAAATTATCGATGGAAACGAGATACAAGGGGCCTTTAAGTCCTCTAATGGGGATCTTGTCCAATTCAGGACCCTTATTCCCTATCAGGATCCGCAGCTTATTCCGCTGCTTAAAGAGAAAGGGGTCCGTATTACAGGATCTGTGAGCGGTATCTCCCCTATGATGATTTTTCTGGAATTTCTTCCCTGGCTAATTGGCTTTGTTTTCATTTGGCTCATGTTTAGAAATGCTCAAGGGGCAGGAAATAAGGCTTTCCAATTTGGTAAAAGCAGGGCTAAACGGTATTTGGAAGTGGGCAAGCGCATCACCTTTGCTGATGTGGCAGGCCAGGAAGAAGCAAAATACGAACTCCAAGAAGTGGTTGCGTTCCTTAAAAATCCGCAGAAGTTTACCAAAATGGGCG
>JAIWNU010000250.1 GCA_020216655.1 Treponema sp.
ATCTTTCCAAAACGTATTGCTATGATGAGGGCTGCGCCAAGAGTAATGGAGATGATGATAAGCATAGGTTTGTTCATAACCTCTCCATTTTTTCAGCGGCAGCTTTTTCCAGGGCGTCCTGGATTGCCCGGAGAATCACCCTGCTGCTGCCGGTCGCGCCACTTACCGCATCTACTTTAAGACTCTGAGCCTCGACCACCCGGTCTACAATTGCCTCGGCAGGCTTCCCTCTCCCGCAGTCATGCCGGAGTATGGTAATTTGAGAGATCCTGTGATCAGCAGTATCAACCGAAACTTGAACCTTTACCAAGGTCGTATTCCACGCTCCAATCCATGTTCCGTCCGCTGTTTTGGAAAGATCCGGATCGACGATTTCGATGTGGTCGAATTCCTCCATAAAATTGCAGCTGCCTAATATCAGGGAGAAAATAACTGAAAGCAGTACCGGCCACGATTTTCTTGTCTGTATCATATACGCTCCTTATGCGCTTTAATGCAAATGTAATAGCCGCCCCGCAGGGCTTAGTTCTCATCAAACTGTAATTGTTAACAGTGTTCACGGTGTTTAATCTATAGTTAACGATGTTAACATTATTTGTCAAGGGGGCTTTATACCAGGTTTTTATACACCATTGCATTTATATATAAAAAATAGTATGTTTTAATTGGTTGATAAATATCAATCAATTTGATGCAAGGAGACTATTATGGAATATCGACGGCTTGGTTCGGCGGGTGTAAAGGTTTCGGCCCTATCCTTAGGCTCATGGGTAACCTATGGATCCCAGGTTGATGTAGATGCAGCGGCGGCCATGCTTAAGGCTGCTTATGATAATGGGGTTAACTTTTTTGACAATGCCGAATCCTATGCGGGGGGCAAATCCGAGGAGATTATGGGGGCCGCCCTGAAAAAACTGGGACTCCGCCGCGCAAGTTACCTTGTGAGCACCAAGTTCTACTGGGGACTTAACGAAGGCCCCAACGAAAAAAATACCTTGAACCGCAAATACCTCATGCAGGCCATAGATGGTTCACTCGCTCGATTTGGTCTCGATTACGTAGACCTGGTTTTTTGCCACCGGCCGGACCCGGACACTCCTATGGAAGAAGTGGTCTGGGCTATGAACGATATGGTAGCGTCAGGAAAAGCCCTGTACTGGGGAACCTCTGAATGGAGCGCTGAGGAAATACGGCAGGCCTGGGAAATCGCAGACCGCCGCAACCTCCGTAAACCCCAAATGGAACAGCCCCAGTACAACCTGTTGTTCCGAGACCGGGTAGAAAAGGAATACCAGCGGCTGTATCGGGACATCGGCCTTGGACTTACCACCTGGAGCCCCCTTGCTTCGGGGGTCCTTTCGGGTAAATACGCCAAGGGTATACCTGCTGGTTCCCGGCTGTCTCTCCCTGGCTATGAGTGGCTCCTTGAGCGGTTCCCCAAGGATGTACTGGGAGCGGCAGCAGCGCTCGATCCCATAGCCCGTGACCTGGGAGGGACTCAGTCCCAGCTTGCCCTTGCCTGGTGCCTTAAAAATCCGAACGTGAGTACGGTTATAACCGGTGCAAGCCGTAAGGAACAATTGGAAGAAAACCTAAAAGCCCTTGATATGGTTCCCCGGCTTACCCCATCGGTACTTGATGAAATTGACCGAGCTTTGGCGCCTGCTCTGGCTATAATGTCAGGAAAATAAGGTTCCCCGTTTCAAGAGTGACCGACTTTTAAAGTTGGCTCACTCTTGAAAAACCGTCCCTTTTGTCTCAAGCTTATGCTATAAGGGGGATCTTTTATGATGAAACGTGGCTGGTTCTTGTTCTTTTTGGGAGTATTCTCTGTTGCTGCCTACGCTCAGACCTTGCCGAAACCGACGGCGGAGATAACCCAGTTCCAGATTAAGGAAATATCTCTTCGGGATGTAACTTTCCAATTTGAGCTTACCGTCAGCAATCCCTATCCGCTTGAACTTAGCTTTTCTGGTATGACCCTGGACTTTTCTGTAGAAGAATCAAAGGTTTTCAGTGCGGCAAATCAGGGAGGGTTCAGCGTTCCTGCTAAGGGCAAGAAATCGAACCGTTTCAATGTAAAGCTTGCGTATGAAGATATTTACAAGCTGGTTCAAAATTATGCAACCAAAGAATGGCTTAATACGGTCATTAACGGGACTCTTTCCATCCCCCTGCCCAAAACACCGGGGCTCCCGCCCAGCATTAGTTTTAATTATAAACTAGAAAAGAAAATACCAGCTATAAAGCCGACTGTATCCATTACCGGCTTTACGGTTACTCCGCCCAGTGCGGTTGAAGTATCCGCAGTCCTTACCAAAGCGGGGAAAAAGGCCGATCCTGAGAGAGCCCGGGGTGCAATAGCGGATTTATTGTCAGGCAAAAAAAACGCCGCACCGGTCATTGAGCCCAGCGAACTGGATTTACCTCTTAATGTCATCTTTACAATTCAGATCCGCAACGACGCTCGGGGACCCATCAATTTTACTGCAATCGGTTATGAGCTCTATATCAATAATGAAGAACTAGTCATCGGAGACAGCAGCACGGTAAAGCAGGAAGGTCAGGATGTCCTTATTACGGTTAAGAATACCTTCAGCACCAAGAAACTCAGCTCCGCGGTAAAAGC
>JAIWNU010000092.1 GCA_020216655.1 Treponema sp.
CCCATGAAATCCATGATTGGTTCAATGGTTTTTTCCCAGTGGAGAAAGGGCTTCGAACAGGTTCAATCCTCCGGGAAGAGAGAACTCATCATCGTTCTTTTTGTCTTCTGGCTTTTTTTCTTCCTGCTTTTTATCTTCTGCGTTGCGGGCGATGCGGAATCCCACTGAATTAACTTTGAAGGTCGGAATATTCCAATAGCGATAGGTTGTTCTCAGTAATTTTTCTGGCGTAAACCAAGATCCGCCCCGAAGTACTTTTTGGCCTGTCTGATTCTCAGAGCCATCGGGGTTAGTGACAGGATCCTTAGGATAGGATCCATACCAATCCCAACACCATTCCCAGACATTTCCGCTCATATCATACAAACCCAGTGCATTAGGTTCTTTTTGAGCTACCGGTTTTGTAGTTTTGTTGCTATTCGCGTCAAACCACCCAACAGAAGCAGCACTCGTATCAGATCCGGAATAGGGGGCTTTAGCAAGAGGTCCATCGGTGATGGCCCCGGATGGTCCGCCCCGGGCTGCATATTCCCATTCAGCCTCGGTAGGAAGACGGTAGCCGTTGGCTGTTTTATCCCATTCTACCTTTGAATCACTTATTTTATAAGCCGGTATTAAACCTTCCTTTAGGCTCAGGGCATTGCAAAATTTAACCGCATCAAACCATGACACATATTCTACAGGCCTATCCTTGCCCGGGAATTTAGATGGATTTGTTCCCATTACATCCTGCCATTGGGCCTGCGTTATCTCGGTTTTAGAAATGTAAAAGGAACTGACCGTTGTCTGGTGGGCCCGCTCGTTGGCTGAATAAGGGGCCTCGTTGCTGCCCTGCCAAAAGGTCCCCCCTTTAACAAAAACCATAGAAACATTTTGAGATGAGAGAGAAAGGGGTGTAAAAAGTGTAAAAATGAGAAGACTTCCCCCAAAAAACAGACTGTTCAGCCGTACACTTATTTTTACATTACTCATTTTATATCGTTCTAGGGTAAAAATATTCATTCTCTTCCTTCTGTGTTTTGTTTTGGGTATAACCATCTGCAAAACCAATGGTTACAGATTACTATTATAATTCTGAACGCCGTTCCACGACCCGGCTAATAAGACCGTATTTGATTGCTTCTTCCGCATTCATCCAGAAGTCCCGATCCGTGTCCTTTTCTACCTGAGTAAAGGCCTGTCCGGTTTCCTGTGCAATAAGCCGGTTAATTTTTTCTCTGAGCTTTTCCAGTTCCCGGGCATGGATTTCGATATCCGTAGCTACACCGCGAATACCCGATAGGGGTTGATGAATAAGGTAATGACTGTTAGGCAGCCCAATCCGCCGTTCTTTGGGAGCGGCCAGCAGGATAATTGCCGCGGCACTGGCGACAAGCCCCATACCGATCGTCCAGACATCGGGCTTTACAAAACGGATCATATCAAAAATGGCATAGCCTGCATCGGCATCGCCGCCGGGAGAATCGATAAATATCTTGATGGGCTCATCTCCCATATCTTCCAATAATAGAAGCTGCCTGATAGTCCGCTCGGCCAGTTCCTTGTTTATTTCACCGGAAAGCAGAATGGTCCGTGTTTTAAGCATTTTTCCGACCAGCGGATCTGGCCCGGCGGGAGGCATATTATCCTGCTCTTCCTGTTCTTCTTCACCTTCGTTTCTGCGAATGTATTCACTATGTATAGATTTCATAGATTACTCCTGTAGTTTTTCGTACCTACAATATACGTGGATATGACAAAAGGGTCAATCAAATGATTTTTTTGAATCCCTATTCATAAAAAAATATCTATATTTATATTGACCATATATATTATTTTTGATATATTACAAGACAGATACTTCACTGGGAGGAACCAATGCCAGAAAAGGCCAAAAAAATAGTCATTGTCGGCGGCGTTGCTGCAGGTGCTACCGCTGCGGCTCGAATTCGCCGGCTCGATGAGAATGCGGAAATTATACTGCTTGAACGGGGCCCCTACGTTTCCTTTGCAAACTGCGGGCTCCCCTATCATATCGCAGGAACCATTGAAAAACGCAGTAAACTACTCTTGCAGACCCCCGAGGGATTTTTCAGCCGGTACCGGGTTCAAGTTTTATTAAACACCGAAGCAGTTGATATAGATAGAACTAATCGAAAGGTCACGGTGCGAGACAACAAGGCCCCAAATCCTGAACAAGCACTCAGCTCGATCGATTATGATGCCCTCATTCTTGCTCAAGGCGGAACTCCGATCATTCCTCCGCTCCCCGGCGTGGACCAAAGCCATGTTTTTAAACTGTGGACCATCCCCGACATGGATGCCATCAACAAATACATAAAAGAACATCAGCCAAAGCATGTTGTTGTGGTGGGCGGCGGCTTCATCGGACTAGAAACCGCAGAAGCCTTTGTAGAACGAGGCTTATCGGTAACTATCGTAGAACTTACCGATCATCTCATGCCCCCTATGGATTTCTTATACGGCAAGCGGATTCAAGAGCGGTTCGAAGCTGCGGGAGCGACTGTACTCGTCAAGAAGGGGGTACAGAGCATACAGAAAGATACGGTAACATTGAATGACGGAAGCGAAATCCCGGCGGATATGGTGCTGCTTTCGGTAGGCGTACGGCCCAATACTGAACTTGCCAAAAAAGCAGGCCTCGAAATTGGCAGCACCGGAGCCCTTGTAGTGGATGAATACCTCAAAACCCAGGATCCATACATTTGGGCCGCCGGCGACATGGTAGAAGTGGTGTCTCGTATTTCAGGTGCAAAGATACGGATACCCCTGGCAGGGCCTGCAAACCGTCAGGGACGCATTGCGGCAACGAACGTGGTGGCAAGTCTTTCCGAAGCACGGGGAGAAGTTGGGCCAATGCCGCTCAAATATAAGGGCGCCATCGGGACCTCGGTGGTAAAAATTTTCGACGAAACCGCCGCAAGCACCGGATTTTCCCTTGCCGCAGCCCGGAAAGCGGGCTTCGATGCCAGGGAAGCTACCATACTTAAGGCAAACCACGCTACCTATTACCCCGGCGATCAGGATTTACTCTTAACCCTTGTGTACGAAGCAAAAACAGGAAAACTGTTGGGAGCTCAAGCCTATGGAAAAGAGGGAGTAGAAAAGCGGATTGATGCCGCAGCGGTGGCCATTTATGCCCAGCTCACTGTGGAAAACCTGACAGAAATTGATTTTGCCTATGCACCACCCTATTCATCTGCCAATGACCCCCTTAATATGGCAGCATTTACCGCAATGAATGCACTCTCTGGTTATAGCAATCAGATTTCTGCCGATGAACTTCCCCTGGACGGCTCTGTCTTCATCCTTGATGTACGTACCTACGGGGAATATGCAAAAGGACACCTCGCAGATGCAATCCATATTCCGCTGGATGAAATCCGGGACCGGCTTGAAGAAATCCCTCATGATAAACCGATCCGTATCATCTCCGAAGGCGGTTTCGAAGGCCATTTGGCGAATCGTATCCTAGCCCAACAGGGCTACCAGGATACCGCATATATATCCGGTGGCTGGGCCACCTTAAGACTGCGTGACGGTCTAGCAATCGAAGCATAACAAAGGAAGAACAGAATGGCAGGAAACATTGTCGAAGAAAAAATCAAAGCAGGAGCCCTCGTGGTCGATGTCCGTACCGAAGACGAATTTATGGATGAAGCGTACCCCGGGGCAATCAATATCCCAGTCGGGGCTCTTCAGTCCCGAATGAAGGACCTGGAACCAAAAGACCGTCCCATTGTGCTGTACTGTGCCTCGGGGGCCCGAAGCGCCCTGGCAGCCCGGGTGCTCAAGGCAGCAGGCTGGACCGATGTGATTAACGCCGGCGGCCTCTGGGATATGCCCGGTTATTAATACAGCATTTTTCATAGGCGAAACAAGGCGTTACATGGTATACTGAAGACCTTATGAGTCTTCTGTATACCTTTTATGAACGGCGGGCCTTAAATGCCTTTGTAGAACAGGATTTTCCCAAGGCCCGGGACTTGTTCATCAAAATGTTAAAAAAATGGCCCCAGCGTATTGGCATCCGCCATAATCTGGGGCTTGTTTATTTAGGGCTCCGGGACTTTCCCGCGGCCGAAAGCTGTTTCCTTAAGGAACTCCAGGATTACGGGGATTCGGTAAGCCGCCATCGGGCTTTAGGAGACCTCTATTTTTCTTGGGGAAAAGCATCAGAGTCAGCAGCGCATTATAATTCCGCAATAAACCTCTTAAAAGCCGAATCAAAGCCTGCCGGATCGAATTATAAGATAGATTTACATTTTCTTGAATGCCGTCTTGCCATCTGCTTGAACCAGGATGCCTTTGCTAAAGCGATGGCAGGAGATGCGGCCCTGCAGCGGGGCCTGCAAGCCCAGGCGAAAAAAGAGTGGGACAGGGCTTACGAAGAATTCGGAGCCGCAGTCCTCGAAGACCCAACTAATTTTCCCGCCTGGAACAACCGGGGTTCTATAGCCCTTAATATCTACAAGGATTACAAAGAGGCCCAGCGCTGCTTTACCGAAGCAGCGAAACTGAGTAGCACCCCTGCAATCCAGCAAAACCTCGCATTGATAAAGACTTTATTAGACCAGCGTTAAGAAAGGCCAGTGATTTTTCCAGTCTCGTCTATATCGATGCCCATAAAGGCGGGCTTGCTGGGTAAGCCCGGCATGGTGGTCATGTCACCGCAGAGGGGATAAACAAAACCGGCCCCCGCCGCAAGCCGGACTTCCCGGATGGGAAGCCGCCAGCCCTTGGGGGCCCCCCTCAAAGCAGGATCATGGGACAAAGAATACTGGGTTTTCGCCATACAGATGGGCAGGGACCCATAACCGTCGGCTTCGAGTTTTTCCAAGGTTTCCCGGCTTTCGTCGCTGTAATCAACCCCATCAGCCCCATACACATCACGGGCAATGGTTTCAATTTTTGAGCTTAAGCTCTGATTCAGTTCGTAGAGGTAGCGGAACTGTTTTGGCTCTTCGCAGGCCCTCTCTACCGCCGCGGCAAGTTCTGCGGCCCCCTCCCCGCCTTTTTCCCAATGGTGGGTCACTACCGCTGCGCTTGCACCCGCCTTGACCGCCGTTTCCCTAATAAGATCCCACTCTGCCTGGGTATCGGTGGGGAATGCATTGATGGCTACTACGGCGGGTATTCCAAAACGTTTTACAATACCAAGATGGGCTACCAAATTGGCTAGGCCCTTTCCCAGCAGCTCAAGATTCTCTTCTTTGTACTCATTGGGGAGCGGTTTCCCGGGAACTACTGCAGGGCCGCCTCCATGGGATTTCAGGGCCCGTACGGTTGCAACCACAACGACCGCATCGGGAACAAGGCCGCTCGTCCTGCATTTAATGTCGAAAAACTTTTCCATGCCCATATCGGCGCCGAAGCCGCTTTCGGTTACCACATAGTCTGCGTAGCGAACCGCGATCTGGTCGGCAATAACAGAGGAGTTTCCGTGGGCAATATTGGCAAAGGGCCCCGCATGGATGAAGGCGGGCTGGCCTTCCAGGGTCTGGAGCAGATTCGGCTTAATAGCATCTCTGAGCAGGGCTGTCATGGCGCCTGCGACTCCAAAATCCTCTGCCGTCAGGGGTTTGCCCTTCGTATCCTGGGCGACCACCATTCTGCCGATCCGGCGGCGCAGGTCCGCCAAATCTTGAGCCAGTGCAAGAATGGCCATGACTTCACTGGCCACGGAAATATCAAAGCGGCTCTGGCGAACCGGACCGTCTTCCCGGTCGCCCAGGCCCGTAATAATGTGCCTGAGTACCCGATCGTTCATATCCACGACCCGGCCAATACCTACCCGGTAAGGATCGATATTGAGCTTCTGCAAACCAAGTTTTTCAAAATAGGCATCGGACCAGCGGCTCTCATGGTAAAGCCGGGCATCTATAGCGGCGGCACAAAGATTGTGGGCCGCGGAAACTGCATGAATATCACCGGTAAGATGCAGGTTTATATCCTCCATGGGAATAACCTGGCTGTAGCCGCCGCCTGCCGCTCCGCCCTTAATGCCGAAGGTCGGCCCCATGGAAGGCTGCCTGAGGGTGGCAACCGCCCGGCGACCCAGGAAGCCCAGGCCCTGAACAAGGCCGACCGTAGTTGTCGTCTTTCCTTCCCCTAAAGGGGTAGGACTTATCGCCGTAACATCGATATATCGGGCCCGCTTCGGCATTTCATTTCGGACCAGTTTCCAATCTACCTTTGCTTTATAATTGCCATAAAGTTCTACGGCCTGTTCAGGCAGCCCCAAGCCGCGGGCTATGTGCAGAATCGGTTCAGCCTGGGCTTCCTGGGCAATTTCAATATCCTTTGGTACGGGATTGCGCTTAACGACTGCCATCTGATGCTCCTTTGCTCGTTATTCAATATACACCCGCGGCACCCGCTTGTTGATTCCGCAGGTTATCTCGTAGGGTATAGTCCCCAACAGGGCCGCCAAGTCAGCTGCGGTGGGGTCCTCCGGGGTACCTCCAAAAACGGTAACCGCTTCCCATCGTTTAACTGGACTGTCAAAACCCACGTCTATCATACACTGATCCATACAAATTCGTCCAACTAAGGGGTACCGCTTTCCTTTAATTGACAATGAAAGACGGCCTGAAAGGCTCCTGGGTAGCCCATCGGCATAGCCAATGGGCAGGGTTGCTATCGTTGTCTCCTGAGGAGCCTTCCAGATCCGGCCATAGGATATGGATTCACCGCTCAATACTTTTTTTATAAACACCACATGGGTCCGTAATTCCATCACCGGCCGAACAGGTACCGTTTCAGAAAGCTCCGGTATCGGTGGATACCCGTAGGCCAAGAGTCCTGGCCGGACCATATCAAAATAGGAATCCTCATGGAGAACCACCGCACCAGAATTGGCCGCATGAAGTATCCCCGGATTGTATCCAGCCTGCCTGATGGCATCAACAGCTTGGGTAAAAAGCCGTAATTGTTTCTTTGTGTAGGCCACATCATCTGCATCGAGGGAGTCTGCCACCGAGAGGTGGGTAGCCGTCCCCTCCCAATGCAGGAACGGAGAGGCCGAAATGGTTTTAACAAGATCTACAACAGCTTCCGGACGGCAGCCAATCCGGCCCATGCCGGTATCAATTTTAATGTGTACTGGGACAAGCTCTCCTAGGCGTTCTGCCGTTTCTCCCACAAGACGGGCAAATTCCGTATCGGGGACCAAGGGGGTAATATGATACCGAACAACATCTTCTAATTCCTCAGGGATAGGAAGGGAAAAGAGCAGGATGGGAGCTACTATTCCCGCTTCCCGCAATTCTATGCCTTCCTGTACCGAAGCAACCGCCAAATATTTGGCTCCCGCTTTAATTGCCGCAATACCGATACGGACCGCACCATGACCATAAGCATCGGCCTTAACCGGTATACAGATAGCAGGTTTTGGACCAATTTTTTTTCGAATTTCAGCTAGATTCGCTTTGAGCCGTTCAAGATGAATTATTGCCCTTGTTGCACGCATAATGTATTAC
Source organism: Treponema sp. (assembly GCA_020216655.1). Taxonomy (GTDB): domain Bacteria; phylum Spirochaetota; class Spirochaetia; order Treponematales; family Breznakiellaceae; genus Gracilinema. The sequence continues at coordinate 7,482 of JAIWNU010000092.1, forward strand.
ATTAAATCATTATTTTTCGCCTGCGTCAGCAGGCTGCGTCAGCAAACTGCGTCAGCAAGCTGCGTCAGCAAGCTGCGTCAGCAGCATGTATCGGCAGGCTGGTATTTTTGTCGTATATATCGTATACTAATAGATGAGCCATGTTGCAGTTTAGACATTTTAAACATTTTTCAAATTTACTCATATTGTTCATTCTCCTTTCCTGTGAGGATTATTCTGCACTGGCACCACGTTCCACCGTATATAAGTTCACAGTATATAATGGCAGCCAAACACTGGATCAGGGAGGTTTCGTTACTGCCACGGCCAACCTGAGGCCAACCTTTCTAACATCCGTAAGTTCTGACCCAGATGTACAGGGACTTTCTGTAACCCTTTTAGATACCCAGGGTAATAAACAGAGCAAGGAAATCTTGTATTCTAAGAGCCAGACCGATACCAACGCAACCAGGGTTTTCGTCGCCAATCTGGACTCCTCATTCCCGCCCTTTTCATTGCCTTCAGATCTTTCTATAGGCCCCTACACACTGTCGCTCAAAGTTATAGGGGTTGATGGAATTCTGGCCGAAAAGACCTTCCCCTTTTATTATCTTGGAGATGCAGTCCTGGCTATTCAGGAACTTCGCAGCTACCCCCCTGGCATAAAACCTTCAGAAACAGCCCATCTCTTTCCCCCTGCTGTAAAGCTTCTCCTTGAAGGGGTTGTTGCCGCAGATAAAAGGCTCGATCCTTACCTCATTTGGTACGAAGGGAGCCGTATTATCAAACAGGGACGGCTTGCAGAAGGAGCCCAAATCATACTTTGGAAAACACCGGAAGCAGAGGGCTTTCAGACTATCAGACTTGAACTTTATCCTGAAAATCCTGGTACGAATCGTGAACAAAACCTGATACCCAATGTTAGTGCTACACTAAAAACCGCTATTTCTAGAAACGCCCCCATTCCTGGCTTAGATAAAAATAAAGGGCCCTATACCTCCTGGTTTCGCTTCTTGGGAACCCTGGAAGCGCTGTCTGATTCAACAGGAGGACCTGTCTCATTTGTGAAGCTTGGCAATCAAGAGCCGCTCTGGCTTCCCGGAGATGATAATTTTGGCCTAGCGGTCGGCTCTGCCCACCAATACCGGGTAAATAAGCCTCTATTGCCCGCTGCCGAGGGCACCATACAAGCGGGAACCGTAATACTTCGTTATGCACCCTACACCCGTGATGGATATGGCTCCCTATTCTCAGTCCAGTTTGATAACCAAAATGAGCCTGAAAAACCGCTGAAACTCAATCTATACCTTGAAAACGGCAAAACAGTTATTGAGACTTCGATAGGAGAAACACGAGCTGCGGCTGAACTTCCTGCTCAAAATATGCAAGCAAAGGTATTTTCACAGCTTTCTCTGGGAATAGAACAACGAAATGCATCACTCCTTTTATACAACACCGACAACAGCGGAGAATCGCCCCTCTTGGTAATGAAACTTCCTAAAAACTTTTCATACCCAGGGACTGGCTTCTACAATCTAGGCAATTCCGATACGGGTAAATCATTGTCCACTATCACATTGAATGTTATACCGGAAGGGAATATTTCAGAAGAAAACCGATCAGCAACAAACACATCACAACCGATAACAGCTATTATTGATGAATTTGCGGTAAAACTGAGCAACATTTCTCAAAACCCGTCTAACTAATTCAGGATCTTCTAAATCTTAGGAGCTTTTGATTTTTAATCCTTCTTGCAGTATACTTATGACTACGCGGCAATTATGTAAGGAGGAATCTCGATGACAAAATATAAAATGTTACTACCACTGGCAGCAATCTTTTGGCTTGCATCCTGTGTGTCATCGCCGGCTCCGGCACCACAGCAGGAGGAGAAACCTGCAGCCACTGCCCCGAAATCTGATGCTCGAAATCGAGCTCAGGAGCTGATTACCGGAGAGAAACCAGCGAGTCAATCGACTGGGACAACTGGGACAGCCCCAGCTGCAACTACCCCCGCAAGTACCACAAATCCAGCGCTCACGACTGCGGAAGCCCCGAAGGATGAAGCCCCGCCAGAGCTCAGTCCAAAGGAAAAACAATTTTTCGAAAACTATCTTAAGCGGCTTAAATACATGATGGTCGTAAAGGATGGATCTGCCGTTACCGAATTTCAGAAACGGTCCATGTTAACTAAAGGAAACGAGGTCCTGCTTAAACAGGGTTACGATGTGGTACAATATGATCAGTTACTGAAAAACATAGAGGATCAGCGTGCAGCTTATGAGGCCGAAGCAGGAGCTTCCATGAGCATCACCCAGTACATAGCCCAAAAATTGGGAGCCGATGTCTATGTGGAGCTTGACTGTGTACCCCGTTCATCCACCGAAAACAACAGACACTACGGAGAAGCGAATTTTACCGCCAATATGTATGATCCCTCTACCGCGGAACTGCTTGGTTCAGTAACCTTTAGAACCGACCGTTCAATCAGCACCTCTTCCCAAGAAGATGCCTTGCTGAATGCTTTGACCGCCGGG
>JAIWNU010000093.1 GCA_020216655.1 Treponema sp.
ACGGCCCAGCTCATGCCTCGTATCATTCGGGATTCTACCACAGTCCTGAGAAACCGCTATGCCAACGGCATAAGATACCAGGTGATCATCCAGCGAACCCCGGACTCACGGGCGGTTTCCACCTTTAGAAGAAACTTAAGAAGCCGGGTGCGGGAAATAGTCATGGGCCCCAGCGCGGCAGATCAGACTATCATGGATGTCTACTTTTTTGGGTCCCTTTCTGATCTCGAAGACGCCTGTTACAGCGCCTTTGAAAAAACACCTGGAATGGAATCAGCCTATTGGGTCTATACCCGCGGAAAAACTATTACGTTTAATACCGGGACCTGAGCTCATTTCAAAAGTCTGTTACTTTTGAAATGAGCTCTGCGATTGCTTGCGGTTGTGTTACAACCGCTGCGCCAAATCGCGGATTTTAAGGTAACTCTTTCAAAACTTTCTAAGTTTTGAAAGAGCCTCACCTGATAAATTGTTATTAGTGTGATACTGGTTACTATGGCGCCTGGTAGGTGCCTTTAAAAAGACCTATTACCGGTTATAAACCGGTTGCAAGGAGGAGAAAGTGAAAAAGAGTTATGTAGCTATGGCAGCTATGGCTGTTGCCTTGGTTGCGCTTTCTTTTGCCGGCTGTGCAAGTCAACCCGCTGCACAGGATTCTAAAGCTCAAGTTCCGGCTAAAGGACCGAATTATGTGGTCGTTGACCACAAAACCATGGCATTAGGCGGATCCATCCCTGACTGGCTCGAAATCTACATGAACGGCGGCGGACTCCGGGACATCGAAGCCCTGCCGAAATACAAAGACGTCTTTGTGTTTGTCGGAGAAGATTCCGGCACTAACCTGAATGCACTCCGCCAGTGGGCTACGGGCTTCTCCGTTGCTCAGGATATGGCCCGCCTTGTCTCCACCCGTGTACAGGCCCGCTTTGCCGGTGCCGCGGCGGGAAGCCCCGACGATGAATATGGCCGGTACTTTGAAAACGTAGTAAAAACCGCTTCTGATGCAACCTATTCCGGCGCTCGAAAGGAAGCTGACTTCTGGGTTCTGAAACGGTACTTTAAGGCCGATGGCAAAACTGTTGATCGGGAAGTATATGACTATTATGTACTTGTGACGATCGACAAGGAAACCCTGAAGAAACAGATTGACGCCGTACTGAACGGCGTAAAACCCGACAAACCCCTTACCAAGGAACAGCAGACAGCAGTCGATCGGGTTAAACAGTCCTTCTACGAAGGGTTCTAATTCCTGAACGGGTGTATACAGTTTCTGTAAAAGCCCCGGGGGCGGTTCCATCCAGCAGGAGGGGCCGCCTGTTTTTTTATAGGAAGTGTTATGAAATTGAGAGTTGCAGGCTGTGCAGTTCTTTTTGCGCTGCTCTTAGCGGGTTGTGCAGGCGGCCCCGCGGCAGCGGCGAACCAGACAGGCAGCACCCAAGCGCCTTCATGGACCATGGAAACACCGGCACCTAGCGGCGGCTTTACCTATTTTGTAGGATACGCAGACGGACCGGTAAATGGTGAGGTCCAAGCCTCCGAAGCCGCTACCGCGAGCCTCATTGCTGAAATCATGCGGTATATCGGTGTTACCATCACCGCCGAGTCTTCCGCTACCGCCCGGTCTACACTGGACAGTTTTCAGGCAGACCTGGTTCAGACGGTAAAACAAAGCTCCACGAACCGGGTCACGGGGTTCCAGATAGCCGAACGGTATGTCCAGAAGAAACCCAATGGGGTCACGGTCTATATCCTTGGCAAATACAACACCAAGGATCTTGAGGCAGAGATGAAACGTATTGCAGCAGTCTTCCAGGAAAAGATTGATGCGGTGGCGGTTCCCGAAGCAAAAGGCAAGGAACTGCTTGCAGCAGGAGACGTCATCGGTGCAGTACGGCAGTTTATCGCTGCAGCATCGGCCGCTTCGGGCTCATCCATAGAAAATGCGGCTATCAAATTTGAGCGGAATATCAACAATGCCCGGGAAGCCCTGGCACTCATCAAACTGGAAAAACTGAATGACCGGCTCCAGGCAAACCCCGGTGCGGAATTCAAGACCCCCTTTAGGGCCCTCATTTCGGTCTCAGGCAATCCGATTAGCCAAGCGCCGATTATCGTGGGGTATCAATCCAAACTGGCTAATGGCCGTATGACCACCAAGACCGCTAAGCTACTGTCAGGTCCTGATGGGGTTATCAGTTTTATCCATCCTTCGCCTGATTTTGTAGGCAAGGCAAACCTGACCATGCGGCTTGACCTCTCTGCCGAAATGGAAGCCCTGTACAGCGCTGGGGACAAATTTTCATCCCTCGTGGCGGGTCTTGAAGATGCCATTGCGGATAAACGCATTACTTTTGAATACACCGTTCTTTCCCAGGCAAAAAATATTCCCACCGCGGTTTTAATAGTAGATACGGACTCTGCGGGCAGCCTTTCGGTAGGAACAACCGGATCAGCACTGCTCCAAACCTTGAGCTCCAATGGCTTTAAGGTATCTGCCGCAGCTCTAGCGCCCGATCAGATCGCAGGCAAGGATGATACGGCCATTTTAGCCGCCGCCAAGACAGTACTGGCAGGCAAGGCTGAACGATTCATCTACGGGACAAGCCGGGTCGTCTCAGTTAAGGATGATAAGACCCAAAAGATTGTCACCGTTTCTGCGGAAATTAAGGTGGTAGAATTGGCTAGCGGGAGGATCCTCTATTCCTCGGTAAAACAGGTTCCTGGGCTTGGAACTACCGAAAAAGAAGCCATGGAAGCTGCGCGGAGGCAGCTAGGCCAGAAAACCATAGGAGAAGACCTGGCGGCAGCTTTGCCCTAGGCTTGAATAGCCCTGGCAGCAGTTCTGCCGTAGTTCTGCCGTAGTTCTGCCGTAAATAGGAGAAGACCTTGCAGCGCTGCAGCAGACCTGTTCGAGCAGGCTGAAGCGTTATACGCTGCACGGCTTTTTTCATCAACAGAGGGTTCTGCCCTCAGATTGTGAAGGGGATGTCCCATAAGATGAGGACATCCCCTTTTTTTATAGTACTTTTCTTAAAAATTCTTTGGTTCGCGGATTTTCAGGGGCACCGAATATTTTTTCTGGAGGCCCTTCTTCTGCTATGAGCCCCCCGTCCATAAAGAGAATCCGTTTGCCTACTTCCCGGGCAAAGCGCATCTCATGGGTTACCACTATCATAGTCATACCCTCTGCAGCCAGGTCCCGCATTACCTCGAGAACTTCGCCCACCATTTCAGGATCCAGGGCACTCGTGGGTTCATCAAAGAGCATGACATCGGGCTGCATGGCCAGGGCTCGCACTATGGCGATCCGCTGTTTTTGGCCGCCAGAAAGCTTGGAGGGGAAAACAGTTGCCTTGTCAGTTAGTCCTACCCGCTTCAGAAGATCCATAGCCCGGCTTTCTGCCACTTCCTTGGTAAGGCCCCGGAGTTTAATGGGAGCCAGGGTTATGTTATCCAGCACACTCATGTGTGGAAAGAGATTAAACAGCTGGAACACCATACCCATTTTCCGGCGGTGCAGATCCAGGTCATGGCCTGCCTTGGTTATATCAACACCCTCAAAAATAACCTGACCGCTTGTAGGAGTTTCCAGCAGGTTCAAACAGCGGAGAAAGGTGCTTTTGCCAGACCCGGAGGGTCCGATGATAACCGCCACATCACCTTTCACAAAACTTGTACTGATACCCCGCAGCACTTCCAGGGAACCGAAATGCTTTCGTAATTGTATGGTTTTAATCAACTCTTCATTAGCGTTCACCGGAATGCATCCTCCGCTCAATATAGGCAAGCAGCTTGGAAAGGGGATAGGTCATAAGGAAATACAGCAGGGCCGCCACAAGCAAAGGCTCAAAGGGCTGGAAGGTATTTCCCCGGATTGTATCCGCCTTGTACATGAGTTCTCCGATACCAATAATTGAAACAATCGAGGACTCTTTGATAACCACCACAAATTCGTTACCCAGGGCGGGCAGTATGTTCCTAACCGCCTGGGGAATAATGATGTGCTGCATAGCCATACGATGGGGCATACCAAGGGACCGGGCGGCTTCCATCTGGCCCTTGTCTACCGCCTGTATACCGGCCCTGAATATTTCCGCCACATAGGCCCCCGAATTCAGCCCCAAGGTAATTACACCGGACATAAAGTCGGAGAAATTGATCCCAAGAATTGTCCCAATCCAGGGGATATCGGGGAAACGTATCCCCACTGCCTGGAGCCCGTAGTAGACGATAAAGAGCTGAACCAAAAGGGGGGTGCCCCGGATAAACTCAATATACGCTGATGATATAAAGCGAAGGGGCTTACGGCTTGATAATTTAAGAAGCGATAAAAATAATCCTATGGCAGTCCCAATAATGACCGCCAGGGCCGCAAGCAGTATGGTATTTTTGGCCCCGACGATATAAAACTGCCAGTATTTTCCTAAAAATGAAAAATTCACCGGGATCGTCCGTTAGTTTTCTACCAATTCGTTCGCTTCGGCGACAAACTGGTCGATTTTCTTTTCTGCCATAAGCCGGTCTAAGGTTTTGTTGATCGCTTCTAAGAGGAGGGGGTTACCTTTTTTGACGGCCACCGCAGAGCCCCCCTCGTCATCGGTAAAGGTGGGAGCAGCCAGAGCCAGATCGGGATTATTGTTGACATAGGCGCTTGCCACAGGAAGCTCCGCAACAATGGCGTCTACTTTTTTGTTCTTTAAATCCAGAATAAGGTTCTTAATGGTTCCCAGTTCCTTTACCTTATCGGAAGGCTTTTCGGCTTCCGCCTCAGATAGGCCGAGTATTTGGGTTTTGGCTATACCAACCTGAATAGTACCCTTCTGCGCCGAAAGCCGGGCGTTTTTCAGGGCATCCACGGTCTGATATTTATCCTTGTCTTCTGCCCGGACAATCACCCCGTGGACCGCATAGTAATAGGTTTTGCTGAAATCTACACTCTTTTTCCGTTCTTCGGTGGGGGTCATACCGGAGATGACAATATCAATGGTACCAGCCTGCAGGGCAGCCAGAAGTCCATCGAACTGCATATCCTTAATTTCAAGCTTTACACCCAAATCTTTGGCAATTTCCTGGGCAATGGCAATATCAAAACCAACAATGAGGTCCTTGCCGTCTTTGAGTACATGAAACTCATAGGGCGGATAATCCGCAGAAGTCCCGATGATCAGGGTCTTTGCTTTCTGAATTTTATTAAGAGCATCCTGTTTCTGGTTTGATGAACAGGAAAGATTAATGCTTACCAGCAGGGCAATAGCGAGGCCAAAGGCTGCCATTGATACAAGAGTTTTGCTTAATTTCATAATTCCTCCATAGGTGCATAATTATACATCCGACAGTATAAATATGCATCGACTTTAGTCAAGGTATTCAACCTGTTACAAACCAAGCGATCTGCTAATCTTCGCCCGAGAAACCGAAAGGATTTCTCCCGTGTCTACCCTCACAAGCCTGAGATAAACTTCCCATGCTATATCATTATCTTGAGATGCAGGCAAAGAAACCAAAGCAGGCAGTATGAGATATTCGGCCCCCAGCAATTTTCCGACCTTAGCAGCGCTTTCAATATCTGCAATGGCAGACAGGGACAGTTCAAGCTCCTGCAGTATGGCCTGAAGGTCATTCCGTTCAAGCAGCGTAAATCGGTTAGATTGTATAGCGGCCTGCAGCAGCCGCGCTCCAAAGCGTTCCGCATTTTTTTCCTGGGCTGCAAAGGGGACAAGAGAAACCCGTGAAGCCCTGGTTACCGAGGCAGCTGAATAATCGATGAGACGGTTTACCGTTTCCGAAAAAAGTTCATCAAGAATAGAATCCTTATCCCGTTCCGGCACAGCCTTAGCCTCGTAGTAGTCATCGGAAGGCAGAGTAACCTTTTCGCCTGAGAGCAAGCTGATTTCTTCCTTGGCAAGACGGATAATAATTGCTTCCAGCCGGTCTGCTGTCCAGTTTGCCCCCGTATGATGACTTACAGCACCGGCGGTGCCGCCCTCGCTTTCGCCTTTCTCGCCATAGGTGAGGAATATATATTTGCCCCGGCTTCGCTGGGCAATTTGGCGGAGTTGATATTCGCCGCTGATATCAAGACCTCCGGTACCGATGCTGTGAATTTTAATTCCCTTGACTCTGGCCTGTTCTGCCGATTCGTTATAGGGTATGCCATCCTTATACGTATGGGCCGGCGCATCGGTTATGATAAAGGCTAACCGCGAGCCCTTTGAGTTCCAGTTCATACGGGTATCCAGAGCGGCAGCAAGGGCTGCTTCCAAATCCTCTGGCGTGTCGCCCCCGCCATCGGCATAGGCTCCGGCTAAATAGGACTGAAACTTCTTAAGATCCTCAGTTAGAGGATATTCCCGGGTTATATATTCATCGCCCCGGTCACGGTACAGCACAAGCCCAAACCGGATGCGAGGCCGAGGATTTGCTAAATCCAGATTATCCTTAATAATTTCTATGGTTGCCTTAAGCCGCTCTATTTCTTCTCCCATAGATCCAGTGGTATCTAAAATAAAGACGATATCAAGCGGCACGGGAGACGGAACCCAGCGGCCCCCCTGGGGCGGCCGAGCGGGTATGATAAGGGCCAGGGACCGCAAACCCTTTGGATCAAAGGGAATGCGGCCAGAGATCGATTTTTTGCCCGGTTCGGATAGCGGAGCCACGGCTTCTGCGGACCATGGGCCAATCGCATCCAGAGGGGGCGTTAAAAGGACCTTTCCGTCCGCATAGGTGCTCAGGGTTTCTACCAACAGGTTTTTATCGTTATAAATAGAAACCTGGGCATTTGGTACTGGCTGGCCCGTTTCATCGAGAACCGACAGCATAATCCGGTTTTCTACGGGTATGGGGCGGATAGCAGAAGCGCTCTTATAACGGTTAAGAAAATCGAGGAAATAGTTATATTGATTATTATCATCGGCGACTCCTGCCTTAAGTCCCGATTCGGTGTTGACGGGCCGTCCCGTGCCTGCAGAGCTTTTCATGGCTGAAGGAGGAGCACCTTTTTCCCCCGCGGGAGCCGACTCGGCCATATATAGCTCAGCATCGCTGCCGTCTGCCCGCTTCCGTACAAAGCTAGGATCTGCAACCGGTTCAGGGGTGCCGATTCCGCTTTTATCAGCCTTTTCCGTTTTTACATCTCCCCCTGCTGTTGCATCACTAGCTGCAGCACTCGCTGCAGCAGGGGCGGCACTGGAACAGCCGCTACTCATCAATATACCTACCAGGAGCAGACCGCTTACTAAAAGACCGAAGGATTTAATAAAGAAGGTTCGTATGGTTTTCATACCTATACTATAGCGCATTCCGGGCCTTGACGCTCATGATTCAGCCAAGATATTGTACCACATCCCGGAACAGTAATTATGAAAACTATCTCTCATTACCGACCAGAGGCCCTTGAGGGAACCGCCCTTGCGGAGGCCCTGCACCGGCTGTACGAAATTTATGAGCGGATTGAACAAAGCCAGACCGCATGGATCGCGGCGAGTCCCTTTCGCTGTCCTGAGGGCTGCGGTTCCTGCTGCGAAAACTTTGAGCCCGATATTCTTGACGTGGAAGCCTATTTTCTTGCCGCATGGATGCTGGTCAACCAAAAAAACCGTCTTAAAACCCTAAGCTTTGATTCGGATCAGCGGGGCTGCATCCTGGCGGATCCGAACAATCCCTATCACTGTACGGTCTATGAAGGCCGGCCCCTTATTTGCCGGCTTTTTGCCTATTCGGGGGACCGGGGAAAAGATGGCAGCGTGCGGTACCGGCCCTGCAAATTCATGAAAGGCGAGTATATGCAGGGCGGCTCAGGAAAAACCTATGCTGAACAGGAAATGCAGAGTCTTTTTGGAACCCTGCCGCCGGTCATGGGAGACCTGGCAGGAGAGGCAGTATTGATCCTCCCCGAACGTTCAGGCGACCGGTATCCCTTGAGGGAGATACTCCCCCAGGCAATCATAAAAATTCAATATCTCATGGATTTGGCTGCCTTTGCAAACACAAGTTCCAAGGGAGACGGGGATAACGACGGGGACAACGATAACGATGGAGCTCCCCTGCCTCGGGCGAGCTAAAGAAAAGCCCGCTACCGCTCAAGGGGCCTTCGCCAGCCGTTTTCCCACAGAATTTCGGATAAGGGAAGCCGGTGTTTATCCGCCACAGGCCGCTCCGCATCGGCCGGGTAGCCTAAAGCAACGAGTTCCACAATAGGTACATCAGCAGGGATCTGCAGGGCTTCTTTAACCGGTTCCGGATCAAATGAGCCTATCCAGCAGGTTCCGAGCCCCATGGCGGTGGCCGCCAGGGTTAAATGGTCAATGGCGATGGCCACGTCGATTGGATAGGCCGGCTCTCCGCATCGCATGACCCGTTTGTCCGTTTCCGCACAGGCGGCTATAATAACAGGACATTGGCGAAGAAAGGGCTGCCCGCCTGCGGCGGCAACTTTCTCCCGAAGCTCCAGATCGGTGACCAAAATAAAACGCCATTCCTGGGCATTCCGTGCTGACGGGGCAAGCCGCACTGCAGAAAAAATAGAGATCAGTTTTTCCCGCTCTACCGGTTTGTCTAAAAAGGACCGCACACTGCGCCGATGGGCAATTGCATCAAACAAGTTCATGTATATAGTGTATGATGTAGCGCCCAATATGACAAGAGAAAGGGGATCTTCATGGAACAGGTACTGCATGCTTTGCTCTGGCTGCCGGTTTGCTTGGCCGGTATATGGCTGCTTTCCGTTATTATCATCAGCATACGATCTTATATTCTCATGTTCCGGCCTAAATTTCAGGATCTTGAATATTGTCGCACCTGGGGGCTTGAACATGGAGAGTTTGACCAGAATTTTTTAAGCCTCCCCTGGGAATTGGTTACCGTACAGGCGGCCCACCGCAATGCACCGGTTGCGGCTCTTTACTTGCCAGCCCGAAGCGGTGAAAAAAATGTTAAAGCCCCAGGCATTGCCATCTTTGTCCATGGCATTACCTGGACTCGGTACGGCATGTTTAAGTATATGGGCCCCTTTATTGAACAGGGGTGGCATGTACTTGCGGTGGATCTTCCGGGCCACGGGGACAGCCCGGTGGGCAGCAAAACGGTGCCTTCCTACGGCTACCATGAAAAATATGATATTGATGCGGTGGTCGACTGGGCCCGCAGCCGTTTTGGCCAAGGGCTGCCGGTGATTCTTGTGGGGGAATCCATGGGAGCCGGCACGGTGCTCCAATATGCGCCCTTGGGAGCTCCTGGGGGTTCAAGCCCAAAAGATTGGAAGGTCGCGGCTATTATTGCCGATTGTTCCTACACCTCAGCGGCAGAGGAGCTTGAGGCGCGGCTTGCCGATACGGGGGTTCCCCGCTTTATCGCTGCGCCGGTCCGCCATACGGTAGATTGGATGCTTAGGATGTTCCGAGGCTACGGGCTTTCCGATCCTTCTCCTAAAACTGCGGTCCTGCAAAGCCCCGTTCCTATCCTTTTCATCCATGGGGAAGCGGATACCTATGTGCCTACCTGGATGTCCCAGGACATGGCGGACCGGCGCAGGGCCCTGAAGGCTGGACCCACCGAACTAGTGCTCGTGCCTGAGGCAAGCCACGCAAAAAGCGTTATGGTGAACCGGGAGCTTTGGTTTTCCGCAGTGTTCGATTTTCTAAACCGGGTTCTGCCTCAGAATGCTCCTGAACTTGGTACGAAGGACGCGGTCTGAAGGCTGTGCGGGCGGCCCCCGCAATAGCGGCTCGCAGGTGCGGTCCTCCACAATAGGGGCTCCCGAGTAAAGCGCTGCGGGTTGCCAGTCTCCCTGGCAGCCCCATAGCCGCCGGACTTAACGCCACACCGCCATGCTTTTCATCAAACTAGAGTTGGCTTTTTTTTAATTTGCTCAAACTAGAGCCGCCTTTTGAGGCTTTTTCCAATCGCGAGGGCCTGTTTATCCTTGGTACATACCAGCAGCGCTATCCCGATGAGGCCAAACACAAGGCCGTTCAGCACCAGAGGGAGGCCATAGCTCATCAACCTGCCGCGACCATGCATCAATGTAAGTAATAAAGGACTGAGCCATAAAAGGGGCAGCAGCGCCAGAACCGAAAAAACCGCCAGTTTTGTGGTATAGCCCAGGGCGGAAGCCACCGCTCGGCCCACAGCAACCTGGGGATTTTTCCGTAAAAAAAGCAGCAGAAACACCGTATTTACCATACTCGCCAGGGTAAGGGCCAATGCAACGCCTCCCCCCTTCATGGGACCCACCAGCAGGGCCGCGAGGAGCATATTCACCAGAAAAGAAAGGATGCCCGCCAGGGTCGGCGACTTAGAATCGCTCTGGGCGTAAAACGCAGGAGCCAGGATGCGGTTTATGGCGATAAAGAAAAGCCCCACAATGTGATAGGCAAAGGCAGTCTTGGTAAGGGCCACCGATTCTTCATTAAAAGAATTAGCCTGAAAGAGAAACCTGATAATAAGTTCCCCCTGATACAGGGAAAACACCGTCACCGGAATAGTGATGAGGGCGATAATATCCATAGCGGTGATAAGCCGCCGATTGTATTCATCCCATTGGCCTTTTTTGGTGTAGCCTGCCAGGTCCGGCAGGAGGACCGTACCGATAGATACGGCAAAGATCCCCAGAAAAAGCTCCTGGAGCCGCAAAGAATACTGCAGGCTCGAGACAACCCCCGGCCCGGCCTTGCCGGCCAAAGCGGTGGAAACAAGATCATTAAGTTGATAGGCCGCCATCCCCACAATAGTGGGACCGATAAGCCGCAGCACGGTTCTGGTGCCGGGATTGGTAAAGGCTTTTTTGAGGCCCGTAAATTGTATCCGGTAACCAAGCCGGTACACCGCGGGCCATTGGACCAGGGCTTGCAGCATCCCGCCGATAATGACACCCCAGGCCATTGCCCGGGCGGGGTTTTTCACAAAGGGACTTAACGCATAGGAACAGATAATGATAACTATGTTTAAAACAATCGGGGCCACGCCGGAGGGGGAAAAAATCCCATGGGAGTTCAGAATCCCCTGCAAAAAGGCCGCAAAGGAGATGAGGGCCAGGAAGGGAAACATAATCTGGGTAAGCAGAATTGTTTCGTTCAGCTCTTTCAGGCTAAAAATGGGGACCAAGAGCGGCGTGGCCCCGATGCCGATGACGACCGCCAGGGTAACCAGAAAGGTAAGGAGGGTTATAAAGGATGATAAAAACTCCTTTGTTTTTTCCTTGTCGTCCTCGATAAGATAGCCCTTAAAGGTGGGAATAAAGGCGACCGCGATAGAACCTTCGGCGAAAAGCCTGCGAAACAGGTTGGGAATCATAAAGGCCACGGTGAAGGCGTCCGAAAGGGCCGTCGTGCCGAGGAGTGAAGCCTTTACCATTTCCCGGACCAGCCCTGCGATACGGGATCCCAGGGTGAGAAGCGAGAGTACCGAGCCCTGCCGCACGAGGGAGCTTGCCTGGCCTGCCTTTGGGCTTGAGCCAGTTTCACTGTTAATATCATCAGCCATGAGCATATTCCTTGATAACCGGCAGTATATCCTGAGGTTTGTTGGTAATAAGCCCCGCACAGGATTTATCCTCCAACAGCTTGCGGGCCAGGTCTGGGTCGTCCACCGTCCAAGGCACAATAGGCCTCCGGCCCAGTTTCCCGAGCATCAAGCTGAATGCCCGGTTTACCTTGTGGTGTATCGGTTTGAGATAATCGCAGCCGGCAAGCCAGCGGCCTTCTCCATGGCGCAGATAGGAAGGGAGTTCCGGATCGTCGCACCAAATCACCGCCGTGGGAAACTGGGGAGCGTTTTTCTTAAAACTCCGCAGGGCAAGGGGATTAAAGGATGATACGGTAATACGCCCCTCGGCCCGCCTGCCAAAGGATGCGAGCATATCAGCTAAGGCCTCTGGCAGGGGATCCAGAGAGATTTTGCGCGTTTTTAGTTCTATATCGATGTAGAGATCCGGAAGGAAGCTTTCCAGCACTTCCTGGAGCATGGGCAGCCTGCAATGGGAAAACCGCGCATCAAACCAGGAGCCAACATCCAGATCTTTGATTTCATCCCAGGTGCAGTCCTCTATATTACGGTCCAGACCTGCGGTTCGCTTGAGCGAATCGTCATGGAGAACCACAAGCTGGCCGCTTTTGCAGCGATGAATGTCCAATTCGAGCCCCGGAGCCCCCAGTTTTTTAGCAAGACTAAAGGCTTCCATCGTGTTTTCTGGCGCCAGGGAAGAGCAGCCCCGGTGGGCAAAAAGGAGGGGTCTCGGAAGTTCAGGCAGCAGGGGGACACGGCTCATTGAGAAGTTCCCCCCAATTTTGCCTTAAGTTCCGCAAGGGCAGCTGCTGCCTGAGCCTCTTTTTCAAGTTTTGCCAGGTTTCGTTCCGTTTCGGCAGCGGCTTCATCGCCGGGGAGCCGCCCCGTGGCGATAAGGAGTTCCTGTTCAAGCAAATCCGGGTCTACCGTACGCTGCCGGGCGGCGAGGCCGGGGAGCTGCCGTCTCATCGATTCAATCTGAAGCTTTAGTTCTGCCTCTTCATTCTGAATTGCTGTTAGATCGGCGCGGATGCGTTCCGCAGCCTTTTCTGCTTCCTGGGCCAGGTCTTCTGCCCCTTTGCTCCGGGCCAGTTCAACCCGGCTTTTCCACTTTTCCAGTTCCGCTTCCAGTTCGGCCCGTTTTTTTTCCGTAAGCTTGAGGGTTGCCAGGTGGGCTACAATATATGCCTTTGCATCTTCGGGACTCATCCCTAAAAGGTCTTCCGGTCTTTGTTCCATTGGAAGGCTCCTCTCCTTGAACTTTTCTAAAATGTATCCCTTTCCGCAGGAAATGTCGATTGGCCCTTGTATGGCCCCCATTACTTCGCTACAGTGGGGCCATGCGCGCTGTTATTCATCCCCATCAATTTAACGGGACCTATCGAATTCCCGCATCCAAGTCTCACACCATCCGCAGACTCCTCTTTGCCGCCCTGGCTGAAGGGACAAGCAGCCTGGACTATCCCTTGGACTCCCTGGACACTCGTTCCTGTGCTGCGGTGTGCCGCGCCTTTGGAGCCCGGGTCGAAGAAATCCGGGAGTCTCCAGAAGAAGCCCGAAGGTCGGGAAATCCGAACGCACCGGACTCCGATGGGAGCCGCCTCGCCCGCTGGATTGTTACCGGAGTAGGGCATAATAAGGCAGGACAACCGGGGCTCTCAACCCCTGAGGATATCCTTAATGTCGGCAATTCCGGCACCACCTTATACTTAGCCCTTGCCTTGGCGGGCCTCCACGACGGTATGTCGATTTTTACCGGCGATTATCAAATCCGCCGCCGCAGCGCTCGCAATCTACTAGCCGCCCTTGAAGGGCTTGGAGTGTACGCCAAATCCAGCAGGAACAATGGCTGCGCACCCCTTATTATCCAGGGCCCCTGGAAGGGCGGGCGGGTTTCTATTGAATGCCCCACAAGCCAGTATCTATCGGCCCTGCTCATTGCCGCACCCCTTGCGGCGGCGGATGTGGTCACCGAAATAGAAGTCCCCCTCCTGAACGAGCAGCCCTATGTGGAAATGACCTTGTCCTATCTCGATGCCCAGGGTGTCCGCTACGAAGCGGCCCCCGACTATTCGTATTTTAAGATCTACGGCGGCG
>JAIWNU010000094.1 GCA_020216655.1 Treponema sp.
AGTATTGCAAAGGCAAAATTAGATTATTCTCAGGAGGTTGAAGACTGATGGCATCGGATATGTCCGAAGCGATCCGCCAACTGGTTCAGGATCGTGGTATTTCAGAGGAGTTGGTCCTTAAAACCATCGAGAACACTCTCCTGGCAGCTTACAAACGACGGTTTGGCACTGCTGATAATGCGATTGTTCGGTTTGATGATGATAATACAAAGGTTTCGATTTTTGCAAAGAAAAAGATTGTGGATGGCGTCTACGATCCGGTTTCTGAAATCGATCTGGAAGAAGCCCGGGAACTCGATCCGGAAGCAGAAATTGGGGATGAGTTGCTCATCGAAATCGATCCTAAAGAATTCGATCGTATTGCGGTGCAAAGCGCGAAACAGACCGCCCATCAGTCTATACGGGAAATACAGAAAGACAGCCTCTACTCTGAGTTTAAAGATAAGGTCGGCGAGATTATCATCGGCTACTATCAGAGGGAACGGAACGGTACCATTTATGTGGATCTCGGCAAGGTAGAAGGTATCCTTCCCCGCAAATACCAATCCCCCCGAGAAGTTTACCGGGTTAATGACCGCATTAAGGCCCTCATTGTGGAGGTGACCAAGGGTCCCACTGGCTTGCAAGTGGTGCTGTCTCGAACCCATACGGATTTTGTTAAGGCCATCTTTGAGCTTGAAGTGCCTGAAATTTATGATAAAACCGTAGAGATTCATAAAATCGTCCGCGAACCGGGCTACCGGACTAAAATTGCGGTCTATTCGAATCGAGATGATGTGGATCCCGTTGGTGCCTGTGTGGGTCTCAAAGGTGTGCGCATTCAAGCAATTATTAAAGAGCTTGAGGGCGAAAAAATCGACATTCTTAAATACGATCCGGATCCGCGGCGCTTTATCAAGAATGCCCTGTCTCCTGCGGAGGTTAAGGATGTTATCATTCTGGACGAAGCAAAGCGCCAGGCCTTGGCTATCGTGGCTGACTACCAGTTCTCCCTCGCCATCGGAAAGACTGGCCAGAATGTCCGTCTCGCAAACCGGCTTGTGGACTGGAATATCGATGTAAAGACCGAGTCCCAGTATGAAGAAATGGATATTTCTTCCGAATCCCGCAGGGCCGTATCTCAGCTCTTTGGAGAAGAAGGCTCCTACGAAGAGGAATTCAGCCGCATCGCCGATCTGCCCAATGTAAAGCCTGAAATTGTAGAGGCCCTCCTGGAAAATGATATTGAATATATCGAAGATTTCCTTGCCTTGACTGAAGAAGATTTGTCCAGAATTAAGGGAATCAGCGAACAAGATTTAGCGGATCTGCGAAAGATTATCGAAGAAAACGTAGAAATCATCGAAGAAGAAGATGAAGAATACGGCGAAGAAATGGTTCAGGAAGAAGCCGAAGAGGCTGTTTCTGAGGAAATAGAAGAAGAGTATCAATGTCCCGAATGCGGAGCTAAGATCACCCTGGATATGACCAGTTGTCCTAACTGTGGTATCGGGCTGAGCTTCGAATACGAGGATCAAGAGTAAAGGTGGAATATGGCTGAGGAATTGGACGGAACGCAGAAACCAAAGGTAGAATTAATTAAACACCAGAAAAATCCCAAATCCCAATCTGACCAGGATCAGGAAAAGCCTCAGGCTGCTGCTACTGGAGCGGTACAGCCAGGTGCGGCTGGGGATCATGGTGAAAAGAAAAAAGTGGTTGTCGTAAAGAAGAAGCCCCAAACCGCTCCGGCTGGACAAACGGGAGCAGGTCAAGGTGGGGCCAACGATAGCGCTGCGAATGCTCCCAAAAAACCTCAGCCCAAAGTTGTAGTAGTTCCATCTGCTGTTCCCCATGCTGATCACGCTTCCAAACAGGAAGCCGAAAAGATATCAGCAGAACAGAAACCTCAGGCAGATGAAAGCCCTACGGCGAGCCCTACGGCTAGCCCTACGGCAAGCCCTATGGCAAGCCCTATGGCTAGTTCTGGGGCGAGCCCTGGGGCGAGCTCTGAAAAAGGGACAGAAGCTGGAGAGGCTTCTAAAAAGGCATCTGAAAAGCCCGCTGCTTCTATGCCGAATACCCAGCGGCCGGCAGTAGCCGCAGGCCGTGTCGGCGGAAAGCCCGTTGGGCCACAGACCCAGGGAAACCGGGATGCTAATGTAAGTGCCAATCGCCAGGGGTCCTCGCCATTCCCCCAGCGGCCTGCATCTGCTGCCGGCCGTGTCGGCGGACGGCCTGTTGGGAATACTAACCGAGGCCCCGCAGGTGCATCCCAAGGCGGTTCTGCACCCCAGGGCTATCAGGGTAATCGGCCCCAGGTTCCCCGACCTATGGGACCGCAAAACAGGGAAGGGACTGCAGGTTCAGCAGGTGCAGGTCAAAGGCCTCCTGCTAATCGCGGTCCGCGGCCTCAGGGTTTTGCTGGACAGCCACGGCCCCAGGGAGCACCAGGACGGCCTGGTTTTGGCCCCCGTCCCGGCGGAGCAGGCCGTCCGAGCATGGCACCGCCTCCACCACTGCCGGAGGGGAAGGGCCTTGCAAAGAAGGCCTTTAAGGCTAAAAAACCTGTATACCAGCGAAAAGAAGAGGAGATGGAAGAAAAACTCCTCCAGATGAAGAAAAAGACTACCCGGATGACGAATCCAGTACCCAAGTCGATCGACATCATGGAAGTTATTTCTGTCTCTGAGCTGGCTAAAAAGATGAACCTTAAAGCCTCGGACCTGATTCAAAAACTCATGTCCATGGGCATGATGGTAACGATCAATCAGCAGATAGACGCAGAAACAGCGACCATACTGGCCGCAGAATTTGGCTGTGATGTTAATATTGTCAGTCTCTATGATGAAACTGTCATTGAAAGCCAAAAGGATGAAAACGAAGAACTTAATCCACGTCCGCCGGTCGTTACTGTCATGGGTCACGTAGACCATGGTAAGACAAAATTACTCGATGCAATCCGCAGTGCCGATGTGGCATCCGGTGAGTTCGGCGGTATAACCCAGCACATTGGGGCCTATATGGTCGAAACACCCCATGGGGCTATTACATTCCTGGATACGCCGGGTCATGAGGCCTTTACCCGGATGCGGGCCCGGGGAGCCCAGGTTACGGATATTGTAGTCCTTGTGGTTGCCGCCGACGATGGTGTCATGCCCCAGACTATTGAAGCCTTAAACCATGCAAAAGAGGCTAAGGTTCCGATTATTGTTGCCATCAACAAGATTGATAAACCGGAAGCTAATCCCGATCGGGTTAAGACCCAGCTTTCTGAACTTGGTTTAATGCCCGAAGATTGGGGCGGGCAGACCATGTATGTGGAAATTTCTGCTCTTAAAAAACTTGGTATCGATAAACTTATCGATGCTATCCTTCTGCAGGCTGAAATTCTTGAACTCAAGGCAAATTACGCTTGCCGGGCAGAAGGCAAGATTCTTGAATCCCGTATTGATCACGGCCGCGGTGTTGTTTCTACCGTCATTGTACAGCGGGGTACGTTGCGCATCGGTGACTCCTTTGTAGCCGGTATTTGGCCGGGAAAGGTTCGGGCCCTCTTTAATGACAAGGGAAACCGTATCGAAGAGGCGACACCTTCCATGCCCGTTGAAGTTCTTGGATTCGAAGGTATTCCGAATGCGGGAGATCCCCTCCAGGTTGTAGAAGATGAAAAGGTTGCCCGGGCAATATCTACAAAACGGCAGGAATTAAAGCGTTTTGAGGATGCTAAAAACCTTAAGAAAATTACCCTGGATAACCTCTATGATACCATCAGTGATGGTGAAATACAGGAACTCAAGGTTATTATTAAGGGTGATGTTCAGGGATCTGTCGAAGCCCTGAGATCCAGCCTCGAAAAACTTTCTACCAAAGAAGTCCGCCTGAATGTTATTCAGGCCCTGCCCGGTGCGATTAACGAAGGGGACGTGGACTTGGCTGCGGCTTCTAATGCTATTATCATCGGCTTTAATGTGCGGCCCACACCGCAGGCTAAGGCCCTGGCAGACCAGGAAAAGGTTGAAATCCGAAAGTACAACATCATTTACAAAGCGGTGGAAGAAATACAGCAGGCTATGGAAGGTATGCTCAAACCTGACATGAAGGAAGAGGTTATCGGTACCGTCGAGGTACGAGATACCTTTAAGGTTCCAAAGGTTGGAACTATTGCCGGCTGTTATGTGCTTACCGGTGTTGTAAAGCGGAGTGCCAGCGTCAACGTAATTAGGGAAGGCATTGTAGTTCATACTGGCAAGATTGCCTCTCTTAAACGCTTTAAAGATGATGCCCGTGAGGTTTCTGCTGGCTATGAATGCGGTATTGGCCTCGACGGTTTTGATGACATCAAAGTAGGAGATCAGTTCGAAGTCTTTGAAATGGTTGAAGTCGCCCGTAAGCTTAGCAGCAACCAGCAGGAGTCAAAGGATAAATAATGTCCGAATTTAGATTAGAGCGGCTTAATCATCTTATACAAGAAAAAATTGGTGCCTCTATCGTGGAAGGAAAGATTAAGGACCCGCGGGTTGGTCCTTTTCTTTCCATAACGAGAGTATCTGTATCGAGAGATTTAGCCTATGCGGATGTATATGTTTCCAGCTTTGAAAGCGAGAAAAAATTACAAAAAGGTGTTGAGGGGCTCCAAAGTGCGGCTGGCTTTATACAGTCCCAGCTGAATCTATCCATGCATATCAGACAGACCCCTAAGCTGCGTTTCCACGCGGATCATAGTCTTAAAGAAGGTTTTGAAATTGTAAAAAAGATAGAGGATCTGAATGCCGAAAGTGACCAATGATTTAGATGGTTACCTTCTGTTTTATAAAAAAAGTGGTGTTACTTCGTTTGATTCCCTCTATCAGGTAAAAAAAGCCCTCGGTACTGGTAAAGTAGGCCATACCGGCACCTTAGACAAGTTTGCCGAAGGGCTTTTGGTCTTGCTGACCGGTAAATATACTTCGCTGGTCCCCCTTTTTGATGATCTTGATAAAACCTATATTGGGACAATTCACTTCGGAGTGGAAACAGACACCCTTGATCCTGAAGGAAATGTGATAAGAACCGCGCCGGTACCGACAAGAGAGCGAATTATGGAAAGTTTGCAGTCTTTTGTTGGAATACAATCCCAATTACCGCCAGTTTATTCTGCTATTCATGTAGATGGCAAACGGGCCTACGAACGGGTTCGCGCGGGCGAAGACGTAAAAATGGAACCCCGGACCATTACTATTCATTCAATAGAAGCACTGGCATTCGAAGACAACAGGTTAACAGTGGCAGTCCATTGTTCTAAGGGCACCTATATAAGATCCCTCGCAAGAGACATGGGAATAAAAACTGGATCCTGTGCCTACCTTGAAAAACTGCGTCGTATTGGAGTTGGGCCATTTAGCGTCGAATCAGCCGTCATCGCTGAAGGAGGAACGGCTGGCTTTTCTGCCATAAAGAATGCTCTTAAGCCGGTAAATATGGATTTATTTCATACAATGGGGTACCCAGCACTGCAATTGGATGATTCAGATATGGCGACTATTTTGCATGGTAGGCCCCTTAATCCTCTGCTTAAGGGGTATAAATTGCCAGAAGGAACCCATCTTTTGGGTTTGTTCGATAAAAACAATACCCTGCGGGCCTTAGTAGAAAAGGGTAAATACAGCTGGTCTTACAAACATGTGTATCCGCATTGACTTTTCGTGAAAATTCAGTAAACTAAGCGGGAAAGAATCTGTCGGTTTTCTGTAAATTACGGAAATCTGCACTATCTGGCAATACTGATGCTATTTCGCTGCAGTTTTTTAATAAAACTGCACCGTTCATGGTTGTATGTCCTCGTCGAGGCAGCAACGCTGAAAGGGCGAAACATGTAGTAAAACAAGGAACTTTTTCTTTAACCCCGGAAAGGTTGCCTGTATTATTACATGGGTCTTCGGATGTTTGGATAGTGTCGCCTTAAAACCGGTAAACCGTGTAGGAAAAGACAGTATCCCTGTATAAGGAGAATGGTATATGGCATTGACAAAACAGGATACCGTATCGATTATCAACAAGTTTGGTAAATCAGAAAAAGATACGGGAGCCACTGAAGTTCAGATTGCTCTTTTGACCGAACGGATCAATCAGCTGACTGAGCACTGCAAAAAATTCAAAAAGGATAAATCAGGTCAGCGGGGCTTGTTGGTCCTGGTAGGACAGCGCCGGCGTATGCTCAAATATATGCAGCGCACCAACCTGGAAGGATACCGTTCCTTAATCAAGGAATTGGGAATCCGCAAATAACGCTGCAAAAAGCCCGGTTCTGTCGGCATGGCGTGGTGCTCTTCCGACGCCGGGCTTTTTTAATAGGACTTTGAAGGGCTTTCAGCGCTTCAAATGTTCCCGAACCCATAGGGTATAAAAATAAGTATTTCTGCTTATTTTTATACCCTATATATGTAAGTCAGGATGTGTATGGTACAAAGAGTTACAATGCAGATTGGTGGAGAGGAGTTAATCCTTGAAACCGGAAGAATGGCAAAACAGGCGAATGGCGCGGTTTTTGCACAATATGCGGGGGCTGCGGTTATTGCCACGGTCTGCGCATCCAGCAGCGGCGAGGAAGACCTCGATTATGTTCCCCTTACCGTTGATTACAACGAAAAATACTATGCGGCGGGTAAAATCCCCGGCGGTTTTATTAAGAGGGAAGGCCGACCGAAGGATAAGGAGATACTTGTCTCCCGGCTTATTGACCGGCCCATGCGGCCCCTTTTTGACAAACGGTTCGGCCGGGACATTCAGGTTGTACCCACCACCGTTTCAGCGGATCAGGTGAACCCTCCTGATATATTGGCAATTTTAGCCTCCTCAGCGGCAGTCCATGTATCGGACATTCCCTTTAACGGTCCCATTGCGGGTGTACGGGTTTGTGCGATTGGGGATGAGCTCATTGTCAATCCCACCTATGATCAGATTGATAAAGCTGACCTGGAAATTGTTGTGGCCGGAACCCGCGATGGTATTACCATGGTAGAAGGCGGCGGACGGGAAGTCTCCGAAGATTTAATGATTGCCGCCCTCGAAAAGGCCCATCAGGTCATTATTCAATTCTGCGACCTGCAGGAAAAACTGAGGGAGTTGGCTGGCAAAGAAAAACTGCCCCTTTTGGAATCCCAGACTGTTCTTCAGAATAAGGATGCGATCCGCGCAGCGGCATATCCCAAAATGCAGGAAGCCTGTTTTGTAAAGGGAAAGCATGAACGTTCTGCGGCTATCAAGGCTGTAAAGGAAGAACTCGCTTCCCAATATGCTGAACAGCTTACTGATGAAAAACAGATGAAGCAGTTCAACGCCCTTTTTGAGGAAATGGAATACGAAATTCTTCGCAGTTCCATCCTTGAACGGGGTATTCGGGTTGACGGCCGGGGCACCGAGGATATTCGGCCCATAACGTGCGAAATCGGAGTTCTGCCCCGCACCCATGGTTCTGCCCTCTTTACCAGAGGCGAAACACAGGCCCTGGCGGTTACAACCCTGGGAACTGTGTTTGACGAACAAATATTTGACGATATCGATGGGGATAAACGGGAACGCTTTATCCTCCATTACAATTTTCCTCCCTTCTCTGTAGGTGAAGTCGGCCGGCTCGGTACGGGACGCCGTGAAATCGGACATGGGAATCTAGCCCGACGCTCCCTCGAAGCTATGGTCCCCTCAAAAGAGGAATTCCCTTATACGATCCGAGTTGTTTCTGAAATACTCGAATCCAACGGTTCCTCTTCTATGGCTACCGTGTGCGGCGGAACCCTTTCCATGCTTCATGCGGGGGTTCCCATGAAAAAACCAGTGGCTGGTATTGCCATGGGCCTCATCACCGATGGAAGCCGTTATGCGGTTCTCTCCGATATTCTTGGCGAAGAGGACCACCTGGGAGACATGGACTTTAAGGTTGCCGGCACCGAAGACGGCATTACCGGATTCCAGATGGATATTAAGATTGCGGGAGTTAGTCCCGAAATCATGCGCAAGGCTCTGGACCAGGCTAAACGGGGCCGTCTCCATATTCTTTCTATAATGAACCAGACCCTTAATAAGCCAACGGAACAGATCAGCGAATTTGCACCAAAAATCGTATCATTGAAAATCGATACAGACAAAATCGGTGCGCTGATTGGTCCGGGCGGTAAGACTATTAAGGCCCTCTGCGAACAGTACGGGGTAACCATCAATACTGAAAATGATGGAACGGTAACTATTTACGGAAAGAACGCTAAAAATGCAGAAGATGCACGTGCCGCAGTGATTGGTATTGTAGAGGATCCCGAAGTAGGCCGTATCTATGATGGCGTGGTGAAACGGATTATGGAATTTGGCGCCTTCGTGGAAATACTGCCCGGTAAAGAAGGTCTCTGTCATATTTCAAAACTTTCCCGCCAGCGAATAGCCAACGTCACTGATGTGGTGAAAGAGGGACAGCATATCCCTGTTAAATTGCTGGAAATTGACAAAATGGGCCGGCTCAACCTTTCCTATATCGACGCGATTGAATCCTCCGACAGCGACAAGCAGGGGCGGAGAGGGTAATTGGTTTTTGATGCAATCCTCGACGGGGGTCTGAGGATCCTCGTCGAATCAACGGCCGCAGCGGATGTTGCGGCCGTTGGTGTCTGGTACGACCGCGGTTCCCGAGATGAGGATGAAGGTCTGTCCGGTGCAACCCATATCATTGAACACATGCTTTTTAAGGGGACCGATGAACTTACGGCTTCCCAAATCGCCCACCGTTTTGATTCCATGGGCGGCCTTGTCAATGCATTTACCGAACGGGAAACCATGGGTCTCCATGCGACGATTCCAGTCAGTGGTTTTGCAGAAACGGCCCGTATTCTTACCGATCTTGTAACATCCGCACGTTTTGATCCCGATGAATTTAGCCGGGAACTGGTGGTCATCGAGAATGAAATTGCTTCTACCCTTGATGATGTGGAAGAACTTGCATCTGATGCATTTGCCCTCCGATATTGGGGAACTCATCCGCTCGCTCGTCCCATTGGGGGTACCCTGGAGGATATAAAAACAAAAACACGGGATCAGGTTTATACTTTTTATACTGAACAGTTCATGGGTAAGCCTGATCTTATAACCGTTGCAGGCGGCATAGATCCTGACCAGGTGCTTAAAGCTTTTGAGCCTTTGATAGAAGCAAAGAAAAAACATACAAGCCATATTCACCATAGCCATGCCTCTTGCGAAGCACCGCTATTACCTACTAAAAATGGTCTTACATACAAAACCCTGTCCTCCCAGTATGTTCAGGTCTTCTATGCCTTCCCCGGGCCTCGGCATATCGATGAAAAAACATACTACGCCTTAGAAATTGCAAATGCGGCTATTGGGGACGCAATGGGATCCCGTTTATTCCAAAAGCTCCGTGAAGAATTAGGCATCTGTTATACCATCTATAGCAGCCCGAATCTTTTTAGGGATTGTTCACTCTTTACTATTTTTGGAACCTGTTCGGTAAGCCATGCAGAAAAGCTGCTTGTAGGAATTCATGAGGAAATGCAAAAACTCGCCGCCAAGGGTTTTTCAGAAGAAGAAATCCATAATTCCAAGTCACATCTGGCAGGTATGATTACCATTGCAGCCCAGGATGTAGAATACCGAATGAGACGCTTGGCAAGGCAAGCCCTGTATAAGAGCACCATTATAGACTGCAGAGCATCAATAAAAAAAATACATGAAATCGATGTATCTGATGTGCAAGAAAGTATCGGCCTTTTTATGCAGAATGAACCGATTCTTTTTGGCGCGGGGCCTAAAAAAGCGGAAAAACGGTTTTCCCGCCAGCTTGAGCAGATCATACAATCGCGGTAAGATAATTCTATGACCCGAAACGACCGCGGTTTTTCTCTTACCTTGTTTCGCTACATATTCTCAGAAGCTGCTTTCTCCTTTTTTGTGGCCTTTCTCTTTTTCTTTTTTATTTTTTTTATCAATCAATTGCTCCTCATGGCAGAGGAAATACTTTCTAAACGGGTCCCTTTTAACCAGG
>JAIWNU010000095.1 GCA_020216655.1 Treponema sp.
TCATGTTACTGTTGCTGTATTCATTGCCAGCTATCGTTGCCATGGCTGCTCCCTTTGCATCTCTCGTTGGAATTCTTATGGCCGTGGGGCGCCTTTCTTCAGACAATGAGGTATTGGTGCTACTTTCGTCCGGTTTTTCTTATAAAATGATATATTTGCCAATCATTGTTTTGGGGATACTGATTTCATTAGTATCTTTTGTAGCCAATGATATTTTGCTTCCTATGGGAACTCTTGAATTCGGTAAACTATATCGAAAGATTCTGATAGCCAGTCCTGCCCTTGAGCTTGAATCCAACACAGTCAAGCGGTATAAGGATACTATGATAATAACCGGCCAGGCTTCCGGTAAGGCTATAGATAATGTCATTATTGTAGATAGAACGGGTGACGGAGAACGAAGAATCATAAGCGCCAAACATACGGAGCTTTTGTCTGATAAGGATCAAACGGTGCTGTCTATCAATTTGTACGACGCCTTTATGCAAACCTTTAAGGATAGTAACCGTCTGGATTACGACTATGCCCGTTCAAAGGTGCTGCAATATTCAATTTCGCAGTCCAATATAAGCCAGGTGTTTGGAACCCTGGGTCCACGGGAAATGAGTTCAGCCGATGTCTGGAAGGAAATACGAAAAAAACAAAATGCGGTGGATATGAGGATTGATGCAAAAAGACAAGCCCTTTTTGAACAGGCATTAAAGCTGGAAAGTACGCTGCGACTGTATTCTGGTTATCCCTTTGATCAAAATAGGGCTACCCAGCAGCTTTCCGGACTTGGCAATGAGGTAAAAAGCTTACGGGATATCGCAGAAGACCGGAATCTCAAAATGTATAAGCTGGAATTTTATAAAAAGTTTTCAATTCCTTTTGGAGCCCTGTCATTTGTATTTCTTGCGATTCCCCTGGGGCTTTTTGCACGGAAAAGCGGCCAAACCGTTGGATTCGGTTTCGGTTTGTTCATTGCGGTATTGTATTGGGCCCTTCTCATTGGAGGCCAAACGATAGGCAGCCGCTTGGGGTATTCTCCCTTTTGGGCCATGTGGCTCCCAAACATTATGGCAATAACGATTGGCGGCCTGTTGGGCCTGGAGCGTATACGGCGATGATTCTCCATCGATACATTATGCGGCAGGTTATACCTCTTTTTTTTGCAGCCCTTTTTTTCTTTGTGTTACTGTTGTCTCTCATCGACCTTTTTGCCAATCTCTGGAAGTATCTGTCTTATGAAACCTCAATCGCTTCGATAGGAATGGTTGTGCTTTTATATATTCCAAAATGTATTTCTTATGCGCTGCCGATTTCCCTTTTGTTTTCCATAGCCTATGCATTCGGAGACCTATATTCAAAAAACGAACTGGTTATCATTTTTACTTCCGGAATACCCCTTTGGAATGCAGCTATTCCGGTATTAATCTTGGGAGTCTTTCTCTCCATTGCATCATTCTTTTTTGAAGATTCCATAGTTTTGCCTACCTTAAAAGCAAAAAAAGCCCTTTCTCGAACCTTATTGCACCAGCAGGCCAGTGCAAGCAATTCGGATGTGGTGTTTAAAACCGACGAAGGTCGACTTTTATATATTGTTGACTTTTATAATGATGATGAAAAGAGCCTGAATGGACTTACTATTATTGAACGAAATGCGGAAGGTGAGCTCCTGCGTCTTATCCGATCCAGAAAAGCTTTGTGGAATGGCAGCGAATGGACCCTGGAAAATCCGCTTATGTACCATTGGGATGGAGACATTTTTACCGCCTCTGTATTGCCAGAAGAGATGCATTTTATAGAAAAACCTGAAACGTTCCGCCGTAGTTCTCTTGACATAGAAGAACTGCCTGCTTCTCAAGCTCGCCTGTATATTTTGGATTTAGAGCGGGCAGGGCTGCCCTTTTCTGCTGCTCTCACCGATTTGTACAAACGGTATGCCTTTGCGGTTACTCCTTTGGTAGTTATTCTTCTCTCCCTATCTCTAGGGGGATATTTTAAGAAAAATGTACTTTTAATGAGTCTTCTTTCGAGTCTTATCTCTGCGGTCATTTATTATGTTGCCCAAATGATAGCCACCATGCTTGCAAAACTTTCCTATATTCCTCCCATGGCTGGCGCCTGGGCTCCGGTTTTTATTTTCTTGTTAGCGGGAATAATCATGATACGGTTTGCACGAACCTAATAAAAAGGATTTTATAGATGGATAATTCGATTTTTACCTTGTTACATCAAGATTCATCAAGCAGCAAAGCTCGGACTGGCATAATGCAGCTTCCCCATGGTTCTGTAGAAACACCTGTATTTATGCCTGTAGGAACCAATGGAACTGTAAAAGCGATTACGGTGGAGGATCTCCATGAGATTGGTTTCCAAATTATTTTATCTAATACCTATCATCTCTATCTCAGACCCGGACCAGATGTGATAGGCGCTGCCGGCGGCCTGCACCGGTTTATGAACTGGGATAAAAACATACTCACCGATTCGGGTGGATTCCAAGTTTTTTCACTTGCTCCGTTTAGGAAAATCACCGAGGCAGGCGCTAAATTTCGCTCCCATATTGATGGCTCCTATCATCTTTTAAGTCCCGAACGGGTTGTTGAAATTCAGAGCATCCTTGCCAGTGATATACAAATGCAGCTCGATGTCTGTACCAGCTGGGGAACCGAATATAAAGAAGCCGAAAAGGCCCTTAAAATTACTGATAACTGGCTTAAACGGGCTAAGATGACCTGGGAGTCTATTACCAGCGAAGGTGTTTATCAAGGGAAATTATTTGCCATCGTCCAGGGTAATTTTTATAAAGATCTAAGGGAGCGAAGTGCTGAATCGGTTATCACCGCCAATACGCCTGGTATTGCCATCGGCGGGCTTTCTGTAGGAGAGCCCTTTGATGTATTTGCTGAATACCTCGCCTTTACGACAGCTCTCCTGCCCCAAAATAAGCCCCGCTATGTAATGGGAATCGGGACCCCTGAGTTTATCCTTGAGGCTATAGGTGAGGGAATTGATATGTTTGATTGTGTATTCCCCACACGAACAGCCCGCAATGGTCTTATGTTTACAAAAAACGGTCCTATTACTATTAAAAAAGAAAAATATGAGTATGATTTTAACCCCATAGATCCGGAATGCACTTGTAAAGTGTGCCACAACTATAGTCGTTCCTATATGAGGCATTTATATCGAACAGGTGAGATACTTTCATCAATTTTGGCCTCTTATCATAATTTGTATTTTCTTCATGATTTGGTTAAAAAGGCCCGGCAGGCAATTAATGAGGATAGGTACGATCAATTTAAAAAAGAATTTTTATCTTCCTACCTGCAGGGAAAGGAAGGCGGATCAAAATGATGCAGAAAATAGGTGTATTTTTATTATTATGTCTACTCCCCGATTTCTTTCTTTATTCAGAAACAGGAGAAAAAACGCTGGAAGAAAAACAGCGGGATATCATACGCTATGGGACAGAAACAGAAATTGCAAATCTTATTGCAACCCTTAAAAACGAAAAAGCAACATATCTCAACGATGAACTAGCCCAAATTGCGAAGCATACAAAAAATGTAAAAATTATTACTGGAGTCTTTGCTTTTTTTACTGAACAAAACAGGACCGGCCTAGAATCAAAGGCCATTGAATTAATTCAAAATAGGTATGATGAACAAAAAGAAGCGGTACGAAGTGCCATAGAGTATGTCGGTGCAGTAAAAGCAAAGGACTCTATAAAATATTTGCAGGATATATTAAATACGGATGATAAAAGTTTTCTTAATTCAGCGATCAGAGCTTTAGGTAAAATAATTGGTTCCCTTCCTGCGGATGAAAAGAAAGACATCGCCGATTATTTAATTAATTATTATAAAACCAAAGAACCAGTCGATGATGATAAAAATGCGATAATTTTTGCATTGGGAGAAAGTGGTCTCGACGACACTATCGATTTTATAGCTGATATTGCCACAAATCCCGACGAACGGCCATTCCGTAAAATGACAGCCCTGGAAGCCCTAGGAAAAATTAAGGACCAAAAGGGGCTCAACGCAATTTTTAAGGGAAGTCAAGATTCGGACCCCAATGTGAGAGCCAGCGCTATTGCTGCTTTGGGGCCATTCTCTGGAGAAAAGGTAGACGAGACAATTATTGGTGCCTTCCGCGATTCTTTTTACAAAACACGGCTTGCGGCAGCAAAAGCCGCTGGAGAGCGAAAATTGGCTGCTGCGGTGCCATACTTACGATTTCGTGCCGCTAATGATGAGGTTGTTGCGGTAAAAGAAGCTTCGGTTAGAGCTCTCGGACAGATTGAAAATACCGAGGCGGTTGCAGCTCTGCTCGACCTGTTTCGCCAAAAAAATATTCAGGATCAAATAAAAATTATTGCTGCTGAAATGCTGCTTACCCATGATGCAGAAAAATATGGTCAAGAAATAATAAAAAGCTATCAGGACGCGAAACAGCAGAAACAAAAAGTTCTCCAGGCTGGTCTTGCTAAAGTTTTGTCAGATGCTAAGGCTCACAGTCTCAAAAATCTTGCACGAGATTTGCTTGGATCAACCGATATTGTTGAGCTATCTTATGGGCTCCAATTGGCAAAAAATAATAATTTTACTGATCTCGCCGACATGATAAAACCGTTGCGGGATGAAAAAAAATATGGTTCCCTCGCTCGCCGAGCGAGGGAAACCTTGGAGAGTTTTGGTATTCGAGATTAGTTAGTAGCAGACTGATCCTTGCCGGTTCCGGATACTTCGATGGATCTCAAGAAATTGTTAAGGGTATCTAAGGGGTTCTGATACTTTTCAAACCGTATATAAAGGTCATATCCCTTAGCAGACCTGAGGTGAATGGTTTTTCCGACACAATTGTAAATCGGTTCGGCCCCGGTGTCGGGGAAGAATTCGCTCTTTCTGGGAATTAAGGTCAATTCTTCTCCGTCAAAATGGACATCCGCGATGCGGTGCGGTATGGGAACCAAGAAAATCAGGAAGTCTGAATTGTGACCCCCTAAGGTAAGCCTATGCCCTGCCTTCATGAGATGCACGTTGCGCTTACCAATAGCCGTATTTTGGTCCTGAACGAAAAGGGAAAGCATAATTCGGCCATTGGCCCGCCGTACGGAAATGGTAGGCTCAATAGCAAGCGACGGTTTTGTGATAGCCGTTGGGCCCGTATCTTCCTGTAAAACCGACAAGGCTCCAGAGAAAGAAGGCATTTTGACTGGGGCTTTGTCTTTCTTTTTATTCTCAGGCTGCGTGATCTCTAAGCCGCCTTGAACTGAAGACGCAACATTCTGCTGGCTTGCAGGGGCGGCTGGACCTTTCTGAAGGGGAAGGGCTGGCCCCTTGTTTTTCTCCTCTGCTTTCTTACGGGCAAACTCGGCCATAAGGTCCACCGTACTGGTATCTTTTGTGGGCACTGGCTGGGCCTGTTGCTCTTTTTCTTTGAAAGGAACGGGCCTGGTAACCTTGTTTGATTCTTCCCTTGTTGTTTGTATTGCTTCAGCCATTGCATAGCTGGGATTTTTCTGCAGCCTTCTTAATACAATAATAATAAGGACCGCAAAGGCTGCGGCAAGCAGGATGCCTCCAATGAGAAGCACAATCGGAAGAAGACTCAACAGCATGCTCGACATGGTATCGCTTACCACATCGGCTCTGACTGGGGCACTTGGTGGATTGATACGGATAGAGCCGGCAAACTGGGGTTCGATCCTGAGCGTTGTTGCGCCGTTTTGATATGTTTCAGGAAGCCCAATGTACAGATCCAGAACTGAGTCAGAACGAGGAGGTATTTCTTTAAAAGATTTCTTTCTCATCCGGTCAGTCCCTTCGACTAAAACCGCCTGAGTCTCTAGATATACCGGATTTGGCGATGGATTTTTCACCTTAAGTGGTAATGTAAAATTGCGGTGTACCTTGCCAACTGAAGGAGGAAACTCTACAGAAATAGCCCCAATGGTTGTGCTGATAATCTCTGAGCCCTGTTCGGGATGTAATTCCGTTACAGGAATATTTAACTCCTGAGCTACCACGGATGATACATCTTGAGCCCCAGTTTCCTGTTTTGTAGAGCCCGTCGATTCACCTGCTTTTGTTTCGCTTGGCGTAGCGCCTTGTTGACCTGCGGCGTTTGTATTGGCCGTACTGCTGCTGCTCGGAGCGGTAGTGCCCGCAGAGGGTTGAGTCGCGAGAGCGGTGCTGCTTGCTGTTTTTCCGGAGGGAACTGCACGGACCGTGGTGGCTCTAAAACTTAAATCCTGTGGAACCCGAATGTAATGAAAGGTCCAACCGTTGCCTTTTAGTTTTGCCACCGCATCCCGAATTGCCGTATCGAGGGTTTCACCGGATCCGAGCTTATTCGGACTTGTTGGTGAGGGATTGTGATCTCCGTCGGTAATAAAAATAACCGTTTTTGCTCTATTTTCCGGCAATTCTGTAAGGTATCGAGAGGTATATTGCAGGGCCGCTATAATATCAGAGTATTTATCTAGGGGATATAACAACAAAAGTCGGCCCATAATGGTTTCTATGTCGCCGATATTTTCTATTTTGCGGGATATTTCTATTTTTGCAGAAGAAGAAAAGGATATCAGATGAAAACTGTCCCCATATCTGAGAAAATCCTTGAGCAGGGGTCCAATCACAAAATCTGAAACCTGCTGACTGTGCGCATACATACTCGAAGATGTATCCAGCACAACCACAAGATCTATAGATTTCTGTTCGTATGAAAAAGAGAAGCCACTCAGGAGGGTCAACAATAAGGAAATCAAAACGTGTTTTCTCATAGCCCGCTTCCTACTTTTTATTTTATTACCGATTTAGGAAATCTTATAAATTTCCTAAATCGGTTAGGTATTACACCTGCACGGTAAAAAGCCTACTTTATTTCTGCTGCTTCAATAGACTTAACCGTATAGGTGATTTTTGTGTCGTTAATAGAGAAATCAAATTGCTCCCCTACCTTACGATTAAGGATACTGCCGCCGAAGGGAGACAAATAGGAAATAATATTGTTATCCGGATCAGATTCCCATGGACCCAAAATTGTATAGGTCTCATCAATTCCCTTTGCATTGTTATGCAGTACCACAACAGTACCGAAGGAAACCCTATTGGTATTTACAGTCGAAGGATCAAAAATCTGGGCCCGTTCAATTTCATCCTTAAGCTTTGCCACCGTGGCATTAAGGATTTCTTGCTTTTCTTTGGCTGCCTTGTATTCCGCATTTTCCCGAAGGTCACCAAGCGAAAGGGCAAAACCAATTTCTTTTGAGTTGGCCGGTACTTCCACCTCCATAATATGCTGCAGCTGGCGCTGTTTTTCCTGGTATTTACTGGAAGTAACAATAAGGCCGCGGGTAATAACCGTCTTTTCTTCAGAACCGAAGAATTTAAAGTTCGGATGTTTATCGAGAATCCGGTTGCGCAGTTTCATTTTTAGGGCCGGATCGAGGTCCTTTACATCATCAATCAGAGTATAGATGCGGGTAATCGTGTCCGTATCGACCCGGTCAATAAACTCATCCAGCACCCCATCCTTGAACAGCATGGTATGGACCTGTTTGTTTACCTTTCTGTTCTCGGTGGTTTCCCGATGGTTTTCAATTTCCCGGTAGGTTATGTCAAGAATGTGGATAAGAGTGATGAGCTGTTTTTCAAAGGTAATGCCTGTTTTTTCAAACCACTCTTCCTTTCCCACATTTTTAAAAAGCCAGACTGCAGCTTCCCTATTGTTGATGTCCCGGTATTTTTCGAACACATTCTGCACCATTACGATAAGCTTCTGTTCATAGCCTTCTTTTTTTAAGGTATTAATTATCGAGGCTGAAAGTGCATAGGGGAACAACTGGATATAAATATCAGGCCAATTGGGGACAAACAGCTTGATATGGTGGAGGAATTCTTCTTTGAGTTTTGTATCCTTAAGGGCATTGAATAATCCCGGCAGGTCTTCGATTTCATCGAAGAGTTCTACGAAATTAAACTGCAAGCCCGTATTCAGATAGGGGAACTTGCCCACCAGGTCTTTTACAAAGAGATAGGATGCTATGACCTGTTCATTTACCTGGGTATAGGATTTGAGATAACCGGCAAAATAATTGAACATTTCGGAGAAATATTCCGAGTCAGGTTCAGTATCCCCAATATTAAGGAAATCCCGGAGTGTCTGCAGACGATCAAAGAAATTCCGTTCAGCCTTAAACTGGTTGAACAGCTTTTCTTCCACGCTGATAGGCCGCTCACGGACTACAAATTCATCAATTTTATCCGGATTTACTCCAAAGTTCGGATCTGATTTCAGAATATCCCGGGCCTTGGTACTCCAGGTAGTCCATTCGCCGGTGGAGAGTATTCCGGGTACCAATTCAGCCTTAATACGCTTCATATCGCAGGAGTTGTCAAAGCTGCGAATGATTGTTTTGAGGGCCCAGGCCGGATCATCCTTAATTTTTTCATGCAATTTTTCTTTTTTCTGTGTTGCCTTGAGGACCCAGATGTGATCCTTCGCCAAGGTTTGCAGGGCGCTGACCGCCATTTTTAATGACATGGTGTGGCCCCGCTTTTTGGCAAAATCAATGGTTATTTCGTCGCCTACGACCTTTGCGATGCGGCCCACGCCCCAGGTCCGGTGGAATACAAAATTGCCCGTATCGAATGCAATATGCTTTTCAAAATCCGCAATCGCTTCGTGAACATTTCTCCAGCTTTGGGCAAGGTTTGAAAGCTTAATGTATTCTTCCAGCTGGCTGTGTTTTGCATACTTTTCACGGACACATTCAACCAGTTCCTTACGGGCCAGGGAATCCCGCTCATCATAGGTAAGTATGATTTTAAGAATTTCAATGGCCGTATCGATTTTTTTCTGTTTTCTGTAGGACTGGTATAATTCCTGTAATAAGAGGGCTGCTTTATCTTCGCTGATATTTTTGGCTACTTTTTTCTGTACATGAAGGAAGAAATCAAGATCCTCGGGGCAGAGCTCCAATAGTTTAGCCCAAATTTCCCTGACGTTAATAAAGAGTTTTTTATTTACATACCGATGCAGTGCTTTTTTATAGTAGTCGATGGTTTCTTCCGTCTTGCCCTGCTTTTCAAAATACTCTGCCAGTTCCTTTGCGATATCCGCTTCTTCGTAATCGACCTTAACGAGCCGCTCCCAGACACCGTATACCGCTTCCTGGTTATCTTCGTTTTGGTAGCATTCTGCCAGCATTCTTAAGGCGTATTTGGACTCGCCGTAATCCAAAATGCGTTCGCAGAGGTATTTTACAATAGGCCACTTGTGGTTATCTACAAAGATGGTGATGAGCGATACCAGGGCTGCATCGTCAATCAGCTGGCGGGATAGGGCAATCATCCCCGAGAGATACAGGGCAATAATACTGTTTTTGGTATGGCTCAGATGCTCATCGCAGAGCTTTTTTAAGTCATCATAAGCCCGTTTTTCCTTGGCTTCTTTGAGAATCTGGTCCAGTTCTTTGAACTGAGTCGTTGAGTAGTTGCTTAAAGTGGCACGGGTCCACTTTTCTTCGTTTAATAATTCCTGCACATTCTTGAGGAGGGCTTCTGACATTCTCTAACTCCTATCCCCGGAGGGAAATCTATCTTAATCGCCTGTCTATATCAGACGAAAATTAATTGACATACCGTTCATAGATCGATTTATTAAGCACCCTGATTTTGAGCAGCAGTTCGTCGATACGGGAAGCATCCTCTCCGCTGCGGGTATAGTGGTCTATCAGCCAAAAGTACCGGTTAATCAGGCGGGGGATCAGAATATTCTGTTGTTCAGGTCTGTCCCGCAATTCGTTCTCCATGGTAAAAATTGACTGTTTCAATTTTCCCAATTCAATAGCCCGGAGTTCCCGTTTAATATTGAAAACTCCAAACAATACACCGTATACCGGTATCCACTCCTCAAGTTCGGGGCTTTTATATCCAAGTTCTTGAACCTTTTGCTGAAGCAAAAGGATAAGATCCGATTCCATAGACCGCAGGTCAATCCGCTGGGGATTGATAAAAAAAGCCTCTCTAAAGAGAGCCTTTGCAAGGCGGACTTCGTCCACCAAGGCATACACATCGGCCAGTTCGGAAATTGCTTCCGCATCGTCCTTCTTTGCGCCTGCGGCTTCTTCCAAATATTGCAAAGCCTGTTCGTAGTTGCCTACCCCTTTGTAACAGCGACCAATCCGGAGCAATAGTTCTGGGTCCTGTTTCTCGCCTCCGTCCATTGCCAGCTGCTTAAAGCAGGCCAAGGCAGAAGAGAACACAAAGCGCCGGATTGCATAAATGCACCGATCAAAGGGTGGACCTATACGATCAAGGAAACCGTAAAAGGCTTTCCACTGAGCTAGGTAAAATTCGCCCCTGTCAAAAAAATCTGGAATTTCTTCGCCCCGTTTGGTCCGTTCAACCCACCAGTTAACGCATTTAAGGGCATAGACAACTTCCGGATCTTCAAAGTCTATCTGGAGTGCATGTTCCAGAGCGGCCAGGGCCGATGATGCATCAGAGGCTTTCAGGTTATCATAGGCTTTCTGAAGGAGCCCCTGTATTGACGTTTCTGCATCCATGACTTGAATAAGAGGGTAATATCTGGTAAAACATCGTCCCTCAATTCACTTATTATACCATTTCCACCGCCTTAGTCAATCATGGTTGCCTTTACAAGCTCCGTTTTGCAGTCTATCATGGGGCTATATGAATAGGCCGCTTATTGCTCCTTCTATTTTATCCGCAAATTTTGCTCGCATGGGTGAGGCTGTATCAGAGATTGATAGATCTGGCGCCGATTGGGTCCATATCGATGTAATGGACGGCAGTTTTGTGCCCAATTTAACCTTCGGACCCAAAATGGTAAGCGATTTGAGACCCTATACCCGTTTACCCTTTGATGTTCACCTCATGATTCAAAATCCGGACAGTCTCATACCGGCTTTTGCTGAGGCGGGCGCCGATTATATTACCTTTCATTTAGAG
This sequence comes from Treponema sp., assembly GCA_020216655.1. Classification (GTDB taxonomy): domain Bacteria; phylum Spirochaetota; class Spirochaetia; order Treponematales; family Breznakiellaceae; genus Gracilinema. Next base: position 10,971 of record JAIWNU010000095.1, read on the forward strand.
GCAGTCATTCATGCCCACCGCAGTGTACAGTTGATCCGAAACCTGGGGAAAAAACCTGGAATCAGTATTGTACCATCGACTCCGGTCAGCCATGTAGAAGAATTACTGCCCTATGTGGACCAAATTTTAATTATGACCGTAAATCCTGGTTTCGGCGGGCAAAGCCTCATTACTACCTGTCTGGATAAAATCAAGCAGTTGGTATCTATCCGAAAGGCAAAGGATCTATCATTCCTGATTGCCGCCGATGGAGGTATTAACCAAGATACAGCCCCCCTGGTACGGAATGCGGGCTGCGATGTGCTTATTGCAGGTTCTGCTTTTTTTTCAGCCCAGGACAAAACCGGCCTAGTTAATGCGTTAAAGGGAGAAGTTTTTTAATACAGCCATCATGAGTGCAGGGTGAAGGCCTTGATTTTCAGAGCTAATCCGCCGAAATTTATACAATAAATAGGAGAGCCATCGATGGTTTCAAAACGTAACGCCCTTTTCATGCTCCTCGCTGTTGTGTTTTGCGGTATTGTTGCTGCCCAAACTCCCAAGGAGCTTTTGGAAAAGGGGCTTGAATATTACCGTGACGGAAAATGGCAGGACGCGGTACTCACCCTTCGCCGTGTCCAAACCACTGCGGATGATATGGCCCTTAAAAATGAAGCCCTCTATTGGATTTCTCTTTCAGAACTTTTTGCCGGCTCCTACGATGCGGCCCTGCAGGATGTGGAAGCATACTTAAAAAATGCTCAAAAGGATAGCAAGTATTACGAAGCCATGTATAACAAGGCTCGCATCCTTTTTTATCTTAACCAGTTTGATGGAGCCATACCGATATTTAAGACCTATGCTGATGTGGTGCAGGATGCAAACCGGAAAGCTTCAGCATATTATTGGATAGGTGAATGTCTTTTTGCCCTTGGCCGGCTTGATGATGCCAGAAATACCTTTTCCATAATAACGGAGAAATACCCGCAAAGTTCTAAATTCGAAGCTGCCAGTTACCGTATAGCCCTGGTGGACCAGAAAAAAATAGAAAGCGAATTACTCAACCTTCTTAAGTGGAGTCATGAAGAATCATTGAGGACCGTAGAAGAATACCAGCGGCGTGAACGATCCTATGAACAGGCCATATTAGCTTACCAAAAACGGATCGCAGAAATGCTTAAAGACACACATTTGGCGGATCTAGAAAAGGAAAATAAGGCACTCAAACAAAAATTAGCTGAAGCAGAAGCCGCGCTGGCTACCGCTTCATTGCAGCCAGTTCAATCAACAGCGGCTGCTGTACCGCCCACAGAAACCGTAACAAGCCAGCCACAGACAAAAGCTATTGAGCAGCCTGCGACAGAAACACCAAGCACAGGAAAACTTTCCCAGGAACAAATCAATAAATTGCTTGCGCTAAAGGCTCAAGCGCTTGAATTGCAAAAGCTGCTGTTAAATCGGCTTGCCGCTTCTGCTAATCAGGGAGAAAAAAAATAATGAAAAAGTATTTGTTGCCCCTTCTGCTTAGTGTGCTGCTATTTAATTGTGTAGCTCAGATTGTTGCCGCTGATTTTGCAGAAGGACGAATTAAACTCGTTCTTAATGAAACTACCGGCCGTTTTTCACTCTACTATCTCATGGATATTAAGAAAGAACGGTATCAAGCCCTTTTTGTGGATAAGGATCCGAGAACTTCCTTTGTGAGCATCCTCGTGGATGACAAAGCATACCGGCTTGGAGAGAGTACCATGTTCCGCCTGCGAGTTCAGAACGAACTCTCAAAGCCCGCATTGGTTTTTGAATCCTCTATGATTGATGTAATACAAGAATTTGAGTTTATCAGGACCGGCGGATCTACCTTGGCAAACGGAATAAAAATGAATATCAAGGTAACCAACAAGGGAGAGAAAACGATCCCTGTTGGCATTCGGTTTGTTCTTGATACTTCACTGGGAGAAAATAGCACAAATCACTTTTATACGGATTTGCAAAACATTCCTTCTGAAATCCTGCTTACAGCAAAAGATAAAGATGCTTTTTGGATTTCTAAAAACGAAAACCTGGGTCTTATGGGATCTATCATATATTCCGGTATAACAAGACCCGATATGGTTCATTTTGCCAACTGGAAACGACTTAATGATGCCAGCTGGAAGGTAAATCCCAGTAATGGCAGGAACTTTAATTTACTTCCCTATTCAATTGGGGATTCAGCGGTGGCTTATTATTATGAACCGCTGTTAATTCCCCGTGGTATAAGCCGTACCGTTTCTATTATGCTCGCCCTTGCATCAGAAAAGGGTTTTGAAAACGTCGGTAAAAGCG
>JAIWNU010000096.1 GCA_020216655.1 Treponema sp.
ACATTCATATCGGAAGCAAGGGTCAGGGTGAGAGGAGCTACCTTTACAACAGCCTTAACACCAGCATCCTGCTGGGCATTGGCAGAAGCAAGGTTTTTGTTAAAAGCATATGCAGCATCAATAGTAAGAACATCCTTTACGGGGCGGAGAGTTAAGGCACCCTTAAAGGCATATTCATTGGTGGTGCTATTGGTGGAAGCTCCTTGACTGACTACGATACCCTTCAGATCTGCCATTTCAGAGGTAAAGTTCAGGCTGATACCACCCTTGGAAACTGCATTGCCAACGGTAACATCGGTACCAGCAGCACCAACTTTTTCAGCAAATTTTATTTCGGTACTGGGTTCGCTGTAAATGCCAACATTGAAGCTGGGGGAGAGAACGATCTTGGCGCTGACAGAGAATCCATTGTCACCATCGATGTCGGCAAAATAGGGAACTTCGGTGCTATTTTCAGCTTTGGGGTTCGGAGTTGCATCCGGATTCCAAATAATACCTTTTTTAGAAGTATCTTGTACGAGTTTGAAACCGAAGTTGCTGACGGTGATTTCGCCATACATGCCGTCGCCGCCCTTGGTGTTGCTTCCCTTTGAAGCCATGGGGAAGGTTACGGCTACATCGGTAGCATTAGCAAAACCTGTGCCACCAGACTGAAGATCATATCCCCAGGTTACGGATGCGGAACCGGAGAAAGTGGGGGCTACAACGTCAGCTGCGAACGCTGCGCCTACCATAAAAATAGCAAGTAGGATTACAAGAGCCTTTTTCATTTAAGAATCCTCCTTAGAGTGACAAGAGGGAAGGATCAACGATCCCCCGATTCCTCTTTATCTTACGAGTAGTATACCAACGCAGTTTTAAAAGTGTCAAGTTTTTTTCCCTAATTCATCATTTTATAACAAGTTAACTAAACGCATTATATAGCAACGTTTGCATTGCTTTGCATATCTTTACCGGTTTACCGCAGGATACGCGAACCAAAAAAAAGAATGACATTTTTGGTTTTATTTGTCACTTTACAGGCTGGACCGGGAGGCGCGGGTGTTTACCGCTCGTGAGTGGCCTGGCGGCGGAAAACAGCGGGGGCTCAATTTCTCGATCTATTTAATCTTCGTACATCTCCATGAGAAAAGTCTAAAATACGATCTATAATTAATCTATCAACCAAAATTGTATGATGTTTCATATTATTGAAACACCGAAAATTGGAGATATTCTGAAAGAGGAATTATCCACAATCATTCACGAATAGCATAGGGTCATTAATCAACCAGCATTTCCTTTAGGATCTTTTTTATCTGGGAGATTTCTTCTGCTCTGATGCTACCGAGTTTTTTTACCAGCCTGGATTTATCGATAGTCCGAATTTGATCCAGCACAATATAACCTTGCTTTCCAGCAAAAGAAATGCCGACCCTGCTGGGGTATGCCTTCGATTTTGTCGTCATGGGAGCGATAATAACCGTGCCGATATGGGCGTTCATTTCATCCGGCGAAATAACGACACAGGGTCTTGTTTTCTGCAGTTCGTGACCCTTTGTTGGATCTAAATCCACTAAAAATACATCATATTGATGAATTACCATTCCCATTCAAAGCCATCCTGTTCATCTAACGGGGGCATTAGCAGGGTATCGTCCTGATTTTCATGCATTTCCTGAAAAGCGAGATCCCAGCCTTCCCTGGGCTTATGTTGTACTGGTTTTAGAATAATTTGGTTTTTTTCTACTTCCATATCAACCGTATCGGAAATGTGCAGCTGATCAAGGACAGACTTTGGTATGCGGATGCCCTTTGAATTTCCTATTACAACCACAGATACAAGCATGGGTGCCTCCTCTTAATTGTAATTATATTGTAATTATATCTAGCTGTCAAATAAAACATTGACGCATAATACAATATGTATTACACTTAAATTGTTAGCTCAGGAGGTTAACATGACCACGGTACGCCTGCCGGATGATATGGAAACGAAACTTGCAATTTTAGCAGAAAAGAAACATAAATCTAAAAGTGATCTCATAAAAGAAGCTCTGGATTACCTTTTTTATAAGGAAGGGGCAGAAAAAGATTCATACGAAATTGGGGAAGTCTATTTTGGCAAATACGGAAGCGGAGCAGGAGACCTCTCTATTACCTACAAACAGCGAATAAAGGGTAAAATTAATGATAAAATCCATCCTCATTGATGCTGGCCCTTTGATTGCTCTTTTTGATAAAGATGATAGGTATCATAAAAAGATAAATGAATACCTTAAAAAAAATAGACTCAAACTAGTCAGCACGATTGCGGTTATTACAGAAGTATTGCACATGTTAGACTTTAGTGTAGCAGCCCAAATTGATTTTTTAGAGTGGATATCCCAGGAAGGGATAATAATCCATAACATTCAGCAAAAAGAGATTACGAGAATTATTGAATTATCCAAGAAATATCAGGATGTTCCGATGGATTTTGCCGATGCAACACTTGTTGTTGCAGCTGAACAAACGGGTTTACGGGAAATCATCACTATAGATTCTGATTTTAATATTTATAGACTTTTTAGGAAAGAAAAGATTGAAAACGTCTTTATAGACCCCTATTGACAGGGACCGGTAAAACTGCGGATTATAAGAGATAACAGCATTGACGGAGACGAGTACCTTTTGGGACGGGTCACAGAGAGGGTGTGCCGGGGGCGAAAGCCTGGGCTGAGAGCACGCCTGACCAGGGCAAGGGGGAAAACCACTCCCGAGCTGCCCGGGTGAACCGGCGCCAGTGCATCAAACTGGACCTTACGTATTCCGGGCCGGATTGCCGCCGTTACGGGCGAAGAGGGCGCTCCCTGTCGCGGGGAAGCGAAGCGGGGTGGTACCGCGGGCCACAGTGGGCTCGTCCCTGCGATGATACGTGTATCAGGAGGTACCCTATGTCAGAACAAAAAAACGATGCCGAGGCCCGCAAGGCCGAACGGCTTGCCACAATCCGCCATTCCGTAAGCCATGTCATGGCCCAGGCTGTAACCCGGCTCTTTCCCGGAACCCAGGTCGCCATCGGCCCTTCCATCGATAACGGGTTTTACTACGATTTTCTCCTTCCTAAGCCAATCACCGCCGAAGACCTGCCGGCCATCGAAGCGGAAATGAAAAAGATTGTAGAGGAAAAGCAGGACTTCCTCCGGGTCGTGGTGAGCCGGGAAGAGGCCCGGAAGCGTTTTGCTGCTGAGCCCTTTAAGCTTGAGCTCATCGACGAACTGCCTGAGGAGGCTGAAATTTCCATTTACGAACAGCGCCGGGCTGACGGCAGCCTTGCCTGGGCGGACCTGTGCCGGGGGCCCCATGTGGCAAACACCCGGGAAATCAATTCAGCAGCCTTTAAGTTGATGAATATCGCCGGCGCCTATTGGCGGGGCGACGAGAAGCGGCCCATGCTGAGCCGGATTTATGGCACCGCCTGGGAGACTCCCAAAGACCTCAAGGCATACCTGGCTTTCCTTGAGGAGGTAGAAAAACGGGACCACCGGCGGCTCGGCAAGGAACTGGACCTCTATTCTATCCACGAGGAAGCCGGCGCGGGGCTTATCTACTGGCACCCCAACGGGGGCCGTATGCGGGTTGCCCTTGAAAATTTCTGGCGGGCCGAGCATTACAAGAACGGCTACGAAATCCTCTATACCCCCCATATCGGTAAATCCTGGCTCTGGGAAACTTCGGGCCACCTGGGCTTTTATAAGGAAAACATGTATTCCTCCATGGAAATTGACCAGCAGGATTACTATGTAAAGCCCATGAACTGCCCCTTCCATATTATGATTTACAAGACCCGGGGCCACAGTTACCGGGACCTCCCCCTGCGCTGGGCAGAACTCGGCACCGTGTACCGCTATGAGCGGTCTGGGGTACTCCACGGCCTCCTCAGGGTACGGGGTTTTACTCAGGACGATGCCCATATCATCTGTACCCCCGCCCAGGTGATGGATGAAATTAAGGAAGTGCTTCGCTTCAGCCTCTTTATGTGGAAAACCTTCGGGTTTAAGGACATAAAGGCATACCTGGCGACCCGGCCTGAAAAGTCCGTGGGCGAGCAGGAACGCTGGGACCAGGCCACCAGGGCCCTGCGGAGCGCGATCGAAGAGTCGGGTCTTCCCTGGGAGCTTGATGAGGGGGGCGGCGCCTTCTACGGCCCCAAAATCGACCTTAAAATTAAGGACGCCCTGGGCCGGGAATGGCAGATGACCACCATCCAATTCGACTTTAACCTGCCAGAACGTTTTGATATGACCTTTGTGGATACCGACGGCCAGCAGAAGCGGCCCTACATGGTTCACCGGGCCTTGCTTGGCTCCCTGGAACGATTCTTCGGTGTCATGATTGAACATTTCGGCGGCGCCTTCCCGGTTTGGATTGCCCCGGAACAGGCGGCGGTTATTCCCGTTGGGGAAGCCTTTAACGATTACGCGAAAAAGGTCGCCGCCGAACTTAAGGCCCGGGATATTCGGGTCAGCGCCGAACTGGGGGATGACCGGATGAATGCCAAAATCCGGGACTGCCAGGGCCGGAAGATCCCTTATATGCTCGTGGTGGGCCAGAAAGAGGCCGACGAGGGAACCGTATCGGTGCGGCTCCGGGACAGCCGGCAGCTTCCGGCCATGAAATTGGCCGAGTTTGCCGACTATGTGGCCGGCAAGGTCGCAAGCCGGGACCTGGAACTATAAGATCGTTAAACAATCCGGAGGCCCCTTTCCCGTACCATGCGGGAAAAGGGGTCGTCGCTTAAGGCGATGACATCTACCATAAAGGGCGGGGCCTCCGGCTCTGCGGGGCTGCTGGGGCCTGCATCCTTGGCAAGCCGGTCCGCGAGCTGCCAGGCCCCAAGCACATCACCCCCTTCTATGGCCAAATCAATATCCGAATCAAGCCGGTAGGGCCGGCCTCATAGGTCGACCCGAAGCCCCAGACCGCTATAATGGCGGGATCGGCAGCCTGTAAGGCCTGAGCAATAGTTCGACCCAACTCCTGGGCTGCAAGCCTGCGTTTTTCTATGATCTCCGCTTCTGCCTGGTTTTCCTTAACAATGCGTTGGATAAGACGATCCATGTCAAAGGTATCTCTCATGGGTTACCCTTTTGGTAAGCAGAGCCTGACGAACCCCGGGGATTTCGATAATCATCCTATCGAGCAGTTCCCGGTGCCAGGAATTTTGGTTAAGTCCGTTTTCAAAAAAACGAGCTATGCGCAGGCAGGCATTTTCCATAACACCATAAATGTTATGAATCGTATAACCTAAGGCCATATAATCATCATCATACTACGGGAAGCGGGGGAACACAATATTCACCGGCCTTGCCTTGTCCCGGAGGCAAAAAATCGGTACACTGCGCGTAAACTTACCTCCATAGTATAGGAGCGCCCATGCAGCAGCCTACCTCCGATTCATCAATTTTAAGAGTATATGTTGAAAAACGTCCCGGCTTTGATGTGGAAGCCCAGCACCTTAAGCAGGATATCGCGGCCTTCCTTTCGGTCCGGTATGCCGACCTGGCCCGGCTTGAGTCGGTGCGCATCCTGCACCGCTACGACGCGGCACACCTAAACCGCGAGCAGTTTGAACAGGCCTGCAGGCTTGTGTTTGCGGAGGTGCAATGCGACCGCTATACCATACAGACCGGTGTGCCTGCCGAAAAGGGGGAACAGTTTTTCGCCGTAGAATACTTGCCGGGCCAGTATGACCAGCGGTCCGACTCGGCAGAGCAGTGTGTGGAACTTGCAGTAGGCGTGCGGCCCCGGGTTCGTTCGGCCCGGGTCTACCTCTTTAAGTGCGCCGGAGGAGCCCTTTCCGCGGAGACCCTGGAAGCAATAAAAGCATATATCATTAATCCGGTGGATAGCCGGGAAGCATCATTAGAACTGCCCGATAGTCTTGATGAGGTAGAAACGGCGGTGCCACCTGTGGCGGCCGTAACGGGCTTTATCAAAAGCGATGACGCGGCCCTGGCAAAACTTGCCCGCGATTTTGGCTTTGCCATGTCCCTGGAGGACCTGCAGTTCTGCCGGGACTATTTTGCCCGCATCGGCCGGGACCCGACGGAAACGGAGCTGCGGGTCCTGGATACCTATTGGTCCGACCACTGCCGGCACAGCACCTTTACTACGGAACTGCGGGAGGTCGAGTTCGATGGTGGGCTTGGCGACGGGGCCGGTGGTGAAACTGATGACAGGGCCGGCGGCCGCGCTGCCGAGATCTCGGCCCTTCGCCGCGCCTGGGAGCGCTACCAGGAAACACGGAGACAGGTGTACGGCGAAGGGGGCAGCGAGAAGCGTCCCGTTACGTTGATGGATGTAGCTACCATCGGCGCCAAGGCGCTTAAGCGGCGGGGCCTTTTGGAAAACCTGGAAGAATCGGCGGAAATCAACGCCTGTTCGGTCCGGGTACAAGCCCAGTTTGCCGACGGGAGCAGCGAGCCCTGGCTCCTCATGTTCAAAAACGAAACCCATAACCATCCCACGGAAATTGAGCCCTTCGGCGGGGCCGCAACCTGCCTGGGCGGGGCCATCAGGGATCCCCTTTCAGGCCGGGCCTATGTGCACCAGGCCATGCGGGTTACCGGGGGCGCGGATCCCCGGCAGAGCCTCCAGGCAACCATCCCGGGGAAACTGCCCCAGATAAAAATTGCCCGTGAAGCAGCGGCGGGATACTCATCCTACGGCAACCAGATAGGACTAGCCACAGGGCAGGTGGCCGAATTTTACCATCCGGGCTTTGCGGCCAAGCGCATGGAACTGGGGGCCGTTATCGGCGCGGTACCCGAAGCCTGGGTCAGGCGGGAAGAGCCAGCCCCCGGCGATGTGGTGCTCCTCGTGGGCGGGAAGACCGGCCGGGACGGTATCGGCGGGGCCACGGGATCCAGCAAGGTTCATACGGGGACCTCGGTAGAAGAAGCGGGAGCGGAAGTCCAGAAGGGAAATCCGGTAGAGGAACGAAAACTGCAGCGGCTCTTCCGCAACAAAGCGGTGAGCCGGCTTATTAAGCGATGCAATGACTTTGGGGCCGGCGGCGTGTCGGTGGCCATCGGCGAGCTGGCGGCCGGGCTCGACATCAATCTGGATGCGGTTCCGAAAAAATATGCGGGGCTTAACGGCACGGAGCTTGCCATTTCCGAGTCCCAGGAACGGATGGCCGTGGTGGTCGCCCCGGAAGACGCTGCGGCCTTTATCGAAGCAGCAAGCCGGGAAAACCTTACCGCCGTTCAGGTGGCCACCGTGACCGACAGCGGCCGGCTCCGTATGAGCTGGCGGGGCCAGGTAATTGTAGACTTAGAACGGAGCTTTTTGGATACCAACGGAGCCTCTCGGAGCGCCCGGGCGAAGGTAGCAGCGGCTACTGCGGGAAACGCGACGAAGGCTGCGGGGGCTGCTGAGTCTCCAGCCACAGCCCGGACCATGCTCGAAAACTTGGAACGGGAGCTGCGTTCCCTCCGCTCAGGAAGCCGACGGGGCTTACAGGAACGGTTCGATGGCTCCATCGGCGCGGGTTCAGTCCTCTTTCCCTGGGGCGGCCGCGAACAGGGCACCCCCGAATGCGGTATGGCGGCCCTGCTCCCATCTCTTGATAAAGAGTGCCGCACGGCGAGCCTCATGACCTTTGGCTATAATCCAGACCTGGCCTCCGAAAACCCCTACCGGGCCGCCAAGGGTGCGGTTCGGGAAGCCCTGGCCAAATTTGCCTGTCTCGGCGGGAACCCCTGGATGGCCCGCCTTTCTTTGCAGGAATACTTTGAACGGACCACCAGCGCCGAAGCCTGGGGGAAACCCTTGGCGGCCCTGCTGGGAGCCATGGAAGCCCAATTAGAGCTGGGAGTTGCCGCCATTGGCGGAAAGGACTCCATGTCGGGCTCTTATATTGATGCAGCGAGGGGCATCAACCTGGCTGTTCCCCCTACCCTCGTAGCCTTTGCCGCAGGGGTGGCTCAAGCGGACCGCATCCGTTCGGGAGCCTTGAGCGGCAAAGCGGGTTCCCTTTTAGTGCTCCTTGCCCAGCACAGGTCTGAAGGCCCACAGGACCGCAGCGAATGGGACCTCTTTAAGGCAAACATGAACGCCCTGCGCGCCCTTTCTGACGCGGGCTTAGTCCTTGCAGCCTATCCGGTACAGGCCGGCGGCATCGCCGCCACAGCGGCTCTCATGGCCTTTGGCAACATGACCGGGGTGGAACTGAACGGCTACAGCGAACAGCTTTTTGATCCCCCCTGGTATCAAGGCTCGGTGCTCCTGGAACTTGACGAGAGTGCCTTTGCAAGCTGCGCCGGGACAACTGAAAATATCCTTTCAGGCGCTGCAAGCTGGGCCATAGTGGGCCGTACGGTTGATGAACCTATCTTCCGTATTGTGCTTGATGACGGAGACCCCGCATCCCTCCTGGCCGATGAGGCCCCGGATACTCGGGTCGCCGAATACCCCCTTTCGGTGCTGCGCCGGGCCTATGAGTATCCCCTCCTCGCGGTCTATCCCCAGACTGCTCGGGGCATCAGCGCGGCAGAGGCTGCAGACGAAGCGGAGCGAATCCCTGTACCGACCTGGGACAAGCGGGTAAAACTTGCCGGCGCAGCACCGGGCAACAGACCGCTGGCCGGCGCAGCACCAGGCAGTCCGGCTCTGGACAGCGGGGCTCTCAATAAGGCCGCAGCACCACAGGGCACAGCCCCAAGCAACAGCACAGCACACCGCAGGGCTCCGGGACAGCTTAAAGGCGCTAAACCCCTCGTGGTCTTACCGGTCTTCCCGGGAACCAACTGCGAGTGGGACATGGAACGGGCTTTCCGCCACGCCGGCGCTGAAACCCGGCAGGTACTGTTCCGCAACCGGGACCGGCAGGATGTACTTGAATCCACAGCGGAACTGGCTGCGGCAATTCGGGACGCTCAGATTTTGGCCCTTTCCGGGGGTTTCAGCGCCGGCGACGAGCCAGACGGTTCGGGGAAATTTATCGCCAATGCCCTGAGGGCTCCTGCGGTCCGCCAGGCGGTGGAAGACCTGCTTAATAGCCGCGATGGGCTCATCCTCGGCATCTGTAACGGCTTTCAGGCCCTCATCAAATTGGGACTCGTACCCTATGGGGAATTCCGCGAGGCGGATGAACACATGCCGACCCTCACCTTTAACGAGCTGGGACGGCATATTTCGCGGATGGTTCAAACCAAGGTTATGTCGAACCTATCCCCCTGGCTTGCGGCAGAGCAACTTGGAACGGTCCATACAATTCCGATAAGCCACGGCGAAGGCCGCATTGCGATGGAAGAGGCCCTTGCAGCGGAACTAGCCAGCCGGGGCCAAATCCCCTTCTGTTATGTGGATGATGAGGGCTTCCCGACCATGGCGGAGCCCTGGAATCCAAACGGCTCAGCCTGGGCGATCGAAGGGCTTACCAGCCCCGACGGCCGGGTGCTTGGCAAAATGGGCCACAGCGAAAGATGCGGCACCTTTGTACACGTCAACATTCCGGGAAACAAGGAACAGAAAATCTTTGAGGCCGGAGTGAGGTATTTCTTGTAAAAAACTACAGGAAAACGCAAAGCCAATTTTAAAAGTACATTACTTTTGAAATTGGCTCATTTTTTTTATAGCCTCTTTATTTCAAGTAAATAATGATATATGCTCAAATTAGGTGTATAATGAGGACCCAATATGTTGACCCAGATAAAGTTTGAGAATTTTACGGCCTTTGAAAAATTGGAAATTGAATTTGTCAAAGGAATCAATATTTTTATCGGGGAAAATGGTACGGGTAAAACGCATATTTTAAAAGCCCTTTATTCAGCGTGCGATATAACAAAAAGCAAGAGAAATTTTGCAGAAAAGGTTAATAATATATTTTTCCCCTCTGACAAACAAATTGGTCGTTTGGTAAAGCGATCTAAAGGAAGCGATAGCGGATCATTCGAAGTAAAAAGATCTGTTAAAAGTCAGGAATTATCTATAAAGCTCACTCTTACAAATCATACTATTAAGCCAGAGAATG
>JAIWNU010000097.1 GCA_020216655.1 Treponema sp.
CTAAAATTCAGGGAGCAACTAAGTTATGGATGGAAAACATAATTGAATCTGTTTACATTCCAGTAAAAGATATGATGGCTAATGCCCCTGGTTTTAGATCTCTCGCAGCAACAAGAAATATTCACTTTGAAGAAATTTATTCAGATATTGTTGATAGAGCTTTTTTACCTGCCCTTAAAGGGCCGCCAGATAGTGATCGTAGTAGAATTCTAGAAATACTCCAAAAATCCATAGATGGAAAAGTAATACTTAAAAACGAAGAGTTTTTCCTTAAAAACAAACAGGGAGAATTAGAGTTTACCTTACTAGCCGAAGGTTTTCGTAAATTAGGTCTACTGTGGTTGCTCATTCAAAATGGGACTTTATTAAGCGGCAGTGCACTTTTCTGGGATGAACCAGAGACAAATCTTAACCCAAAACTTATTAAAACTGTTGTTTCTATACTTGTTGAATTACAACGTCTTGGGGTTCAAATTTTTATTTCGACCCATGACTATGTTGTTTTAAAAGAATTTGACCTTGCGACAAACAGCACAGACAGCATTGCATATCATAGCTTATATCGGAATCAAAGTTCCGGACAGATCGAACAAAGCCGAAGTGAAACCTTAGAGGATTTATCCCCCAACACAATAGAGGACACTTTTGGGTCACTGCTCGACAGACAAATAACAAAAGAAATGGGTGTTATCGGAAAATGATCATCGAAACAGAGGGATATCATTTCGATTTTATTGATGCACTAAATGTTTTTAAATTTGACGAAACAGATAAAACAAAAGCTCTTTATCATGGAGTTACTGCGTTAAAAGCTGTTGATCTAATCGCTGAGTTTGAAAATTTTGATGTATACATTGAAATTAAAGACTATTTTACATATGAAGAATATAAAACCCCTGAAAAAAAGAGCGAAAACGAACATTTTAATTGGCTTAAAAAATATTTAAAAAACAAGCTGAGGGATTCTTTTATTTATAGATGTATGGAAAACAAAACAGAAAAACCAATTTACTATTTATGTCTTATTAATTTTGATAATGCATTAAACATCCGTCTAGCTAAAAGCCTAAAAACTGAGTTACCAGTTGGCAAGCCATCACCCCGATGGAAAAGGGAATTTGTAAAAAGCTGCTATGTAGTAAATCTTGAAGCTTGGAATCGCAATTTTCCAAAATGGCCAGTAAAAAAACTGGCCAAATAAGATTAAGCTACCTAAAAATTCCGAGCTTACCGAAGCGGTGGAGTTTGCCGTTTTCCCGCCGGTTGTCTTCGTCGAGCACTTTGAAGATAAAGGCTGCAAAGTCCCCGTCCTGAGAAGGATCGTTTCCGGTAAATCCCACAAGGCGATAGGCTGCGCCAGGAGCGGAGGCTAACACGCTCTGCATAAAGGAGCGATAGGCAGCGCCGAGGGCAGAACCCAGAAGGTCAGGGGTCTCTTCCCGTTCGCCGCTTAAGGGATTTTCAGCCAGCACCATCGCGAGGGTTCCTGCCTTACGTTCCCGGAAATAGCGGCAAAACTCCCTCACCAGGTAATACCAGCCCTTGAGGTGGTCATCAATCAACTGGGTAATAAGGGCCGGATCCAGCTGATCTGGACGGGCGCGCAGGGCAAGCGGGGTGCATACGAGCAGGGCTTCATCGATACGGGAGAGCCGGTTTTCCGCCGCTACCAGTAAGGTCCGGGCGGAAATGGGGCTGCTCGGACTCCAGGTCAGGGGAATGGTTGCCGGGGGCGGCGGAAATTGGAGCGGAGTTCCAGCCGTTTCTGCGGGGATCAATGCGAGTCCATGGGTTTCAAGCCGCCGCGCGGCTTCCTGGCTGAGTGCCAGCGTGAGGGGAGCTTCGTTTCCAACAATAACTATGCCTCGGGTCATGATTGTGAGTGTATACGACTCTTTTGTTTTCCGCAATTGTGCCGCTTTCAAAAATGTACGGGTAGAAAATTTAATTATAAAAATATTACAATGCTCCTATGCGTATCGCCTTAGCACAAATTGATTCTATTATTGGAGACTTTGAAGGTAATACCAGAAAGGTTGTTGCCTTTGCCCGGCAGGCCAGAGAGCAACGGGCAGACCTGGTACTGTTCCCCGAACTGGCCCTCTGCGGATATCCGCCTATGGATCTCCTTGACCAGGAATCCTTTACCGAAGGTTCCATCAGAGCCCTGAGGATTCTGCAGCGGGAGCTTCCGGAAGGGATTGCGGTTGGAGTCGGTTATGTGAGCCGGAACCGGAGCGGCAAAGGCAAGGCCTTGTCGAACAGCTACGGCATTATCCAAAACGGTCAGATTCTCTTTGAACAGGAAAAGACTTTGCTTCCCACCTATGATGTGTTCGACGAAGCCCGCTATTTTGAAAGCGCCGAAGAACGCAGAGTTTTTGAATTTATGGGAAGGCGTCTTGGCATCGCCATCTGCGAAGACATGTGGCGCGAATCGACCACGGCCACCCACTACGAAATAGACCCGATACGGGAACTTCTGGACCGGGGCGCAGACATACTTCTTGTGCCCTCCGCTTCTCCCTATTATGCGTACAAGCTGGAACAGCGGTTTGCCTTAGCAGAGAAAATAAGCCGCCGGGGGGAAGTCCCGATAGTGTATGTAAATGCGGTGGGGGCCAACGATTCCATCATTTTCGACGGCCGGTCTTTTGTCCTTGAACCGGCCGATCCGGTCCCTGCCTGTACGGTTATGGCCAGAGGCTTCACGGAGGACCTGGTACTGTGGGATACCGAAAAGAGCCCCCAGGTAGCAAAATCGAACGGAACAGGCCGGATCTTAAACAGGCAGGGGCTTGTGAACGCTGCCGAAGAGCTCGATACCATAGAAGAAGCCCTGGTGCTCGGTATTCGGGGCTATATGCAGAAATGCGGTTTTAAGCGGGCCCATGTGGGGCTTTCGGGGGGCATCGATTCGGCCCTGGTTGCCTATTTGGCTGTCCGGGCCATTGGAGCGGAACAGGTTCTTTGCTTTGGGCTTCCCTCCCGGTTTTCTTCCCAGGGTTCCAAAGATGATGCCCGTGAGTTAGCAGCCAACCTGGGCTGCCGCTATGAAATGCTGCCCATAGAGCCCGCCTTCGAGGCCTATCTAAAAACCTTGGAACCGGTTTTTGCCGGCCGCCCCTTTGACCTGGCGGAAGAAAACCTGCAGGCCCGTATCCGGGGGACCCTTCTTATGGCCTATTCGAACAAATTCGACTCCATGCTGCTTACCACGGGGAACAAGAGCGAACTGGCCATGGGGTACTGCACCCTTTATGGAGACATGGCAGGGGCCCTGGCTCCCATCGGAGACCTCTTTAAAATGGAGGTCTTTGCGCTCTGCAGGCGTATTAACCAGCGGGAAATAGAGGCAGAGAGAAAACCAATCATTCCTGAGGCGATTCTTACTAAACCGCCGTCGGCGGAACTGCGGCCTAACCAAACCGACCAGGACAGCCTGCCCCCTTACGAGGACCTTGATCAGGTGCTGAACCTGTACCTGCTCAATAATCTTTCTAAACCGGAAATAGTCCGGCAGGGATGGCCTGAAGAACTGGTAAGCCGCATCATTACAACGGTGGCCCGTGCTGAATACAAGCGGCGCCAGGCGCCGCCGGTCCTTAAGGTTTCCCAGCGGGCCTTTGGCATGGGGCGGCGTATGCCGATAGCCCGAAGCATTTACGAAGGATGAGTGAACCCATTACATCCAAAGCAGGAGCCCTGAAGCGATTTTTAGCGCTCCTTGCTGTGATAAGCCTCTTGTTGAGCCATAACCCGTCAAGACTGGCGGCCCAGGAATCGAAGCTTACCCTTGCGGTGGCAGGGGATATTATGCTTGCCCGGACGGTGGATAAACGGATACAGGAAGCAGGCTGGCATGCTCCCTTTGTGTCCATTCCCGAAATGATACAGAAGGCCGATATAGCCTTTGCTAACCTGGAAAGCCCCGCATCTTTTCGGGGGAAACCCTACCCCGGCAAGCCTGAGGAGGTTACATTCCGGGCAAACCCTGGTTCTCTTTTGGGACTCAAGGCCGCAGGCTTTGATGTGCTCTCCCTTGCAAACAACCACAGCAACGATTATGGCCCCCTGGCACTCATGGACACTATAGCAGGTCTCCAGCAATTGGGCATCCATACCTGCGGGGCAGGTAAGTCTGCACAGGAAGCCAGGCAGCCTGCAATACTTGAACGGAATGGCATCCGGCTTGCTTTTTTAGCCTATGCAGAACCGATATGGAGC
Source organism: Treponema sp. (assembly GCA_020216655.1). Lineage (GTDB taxonomy): Bacteria > Spirochaetota > Spirochaetia > Treponematales > Breznakiellaceae > Gracilinema. The sequence continues at coordinate 4,228 of JAIWNU010000097.1, forward strand.
GTTGTGGAAGCTAAGGACGGTCCGCCGACGCAAACCGGAGTAGCGGTGCTTCGAGAGGCAGATATTATCGCCGATATACAGACCGCGGCAAAACAAGCCGATGGGGTTCTCGTTTCCCTCCACTGGGGAGAAGAATTTCACAAAATTCCCCGAGCGGCAGACCGGGAGCTTGCAAAGCGGCTTATTGATGCGGGGGCTCTTGCGGTGCTGGGACACCACCCCCATGTGCTCCAGGGGGCCGAATGGTACCGGCAGGGAATCATACTGTACTCGATGGGCAACTTTGTCTTTGACATGCAAAGCGATGCAACCTATGATTCGGCCATTGCGCTCATCAATATAAAACGAATTGGAAATGGAATGGTTCCCTATAAACCGGGGGCAACATCCCTGGTTGTGGAAAAACTGGCATTCCAGCCGGTAAAACTAAAACGGGGAACCTGGGGCCCGGAACCAATCGATAAAACTGAAGAGAGGCGCTTACAAAACCTGCTTATAGAAAGGCTTGAACTTGTGGGAAGTCCCTGGAAACTTTCCGATTCTGGCCTTATAGAAGTTCTGCGTCCCTAAAAATTAATATTGCGAAGATTTTTCTTCAACCTTGGCGACCGCAGCGAGTTTCTGGCTTAGTTCTTCGATGCCAAAGGGCTTGGGAATCACCCCGGTAAAACCGTATGCCCGGTACTCGGACATAACCGGCGCATCCGCATAGCCAGAGGATACAAAAATGGGGACCGTCGAATCGATGGCCCTGATACGGCGGGCCGTTTCTATGCCGCCCAGCCCTGATACGACCGTGAGGTCCAGAATCACCGCGCTAAAGGCCCGTTGTTCGTTCAGGGCTTTTTGAAACTGTTCTATCGCAGCCTCTCCGTTGCTTGTCACGGTAGGTTCGTAGCCAAGACGGCGCAGCATCCTATCTACCACCATTCGAACCGAGTATTCGTCGTCCATAACAAGCACTTTACCCTTGGCAAACTGGACCTTGCTTACCGATTCTTGCTGGGTCTGTTCGCGTGCGGGGGGAAGATAAATACTGAAAATTGCCCCCATGCCTTCCCGGGACTGGACCGCAATAGCCCCGCCATGACGTTTTAAAATAGAATAGGTTATAGCCAAACCTAACCCGGATCCTCCGTGTTTCGTTGAAACATAGGGATCGAAAATTTTATCCAGCAGATTTTCAGGAATTCCCGGGCCTGAATCCTTGAATTCAACAACCACATATTCACCCGGGGCGGGAATAAGGGGAAAATATTTATCCTGGTCCATTAAATCTGAAAAGACTTCTTTCCGTATCCGGATAGAAATACTCCCCCCCGCGGGCATGGCTTGTACCGCATTTAAGATGATATTGTTAAAACACTGAATAATCTGTCCGCTGTCGATATTTGCAAAGGGGATATCATTTTCTATGGACACCGAGGCGGAAATGGCGCTGCCTGCGGTAGAAAGCCGCAGGGCTTCCCGAACCAGTTTTGCCACATCGGTCGGTTCAGGGCTGGGTTCACCCCCCTTCGCAAAGGTTAAGAGCTGCCGCGAGAGGTCCCGGGCCCTGAAACAGGCGGTTTCAGCCCTGCTGATTGCCTCATACATTTCATCGGTTTCAGAAAGGCCCAGTTTTACAAGGCTGATATTACCCAGTATGGCGGTCATAATATTGTTAAAGTCATGGGCTATACCGCCAGCTAATATGCCAATAGACTCTAGTTTTTGGCTCCGTTCCAGTTCAGCGCGAAGCTGTTCAATTTCGGTGATATCCAAAAGGATCAGCAGAGCAGCCTTTTTTTCCATAAAGGTAAAGGGAGAAGCGGATACAAGACAGTTCAGTTTCGAGCCGTTTTTTCGGGTAATCAGAACTTGCTGGGTACTGGTGGATTGGTTTGCCCCGAGGGTGCTTTTAAAAAGCTGCAGCATTTGTTCATCAAAACCAAGCCCCAGTTCGGTGAGCTTTGAACCAACCAGGGTACTTGGCGGTATTTGCAGGATAGCACTGGCTGCACGGTTAACGTCCAGGAAAATCTGGGTTCCCAGTTCAATAATCAGCATACCCGCGGGGCTTGCATGGAAGGCCCGGACAAAATTTGCCTCAATCGATTTTAAACTCGCAGTTACTGCGAGCCGCCGGTCAACTTCCAGGGTAAGATTTTTTTCTGCACTGAGATCATGGGCGTTAATCATGTAACCTAAAAGGCTTTGCCCTGCATAGAGCCGACGCAGGGTCATAAGCGCAGGGGCGGTACGGCCCGGGGTAAAGCAAAACAGGTCCTCAAAAGGATTGTCTTCTGTCTGGGCGTGTTTCTGGAACCAAATAAGCGGCGGGTCCGCTTGGGGGATTAAATCCGAAATAGGTTTACCCTGAAAATTGTGCCCTGAACGGCTTAGATTACAATCGATTATACTGCCGTCAAGATTACACAGGATAACCGCATCGTATACGGTCTGCAGAATCCGTTCAGATACTTCCCTGCTCGAAAAGGATAAAAGGTCGTAGCGATACTGGGCCCATGCGAGCCCGGCCACAAGGAAGCTTAAAAAAATGGGCAGCATGGGAGGCAGGGTTTCAAAACCTGCATAGCGGAGCAAAAAACCGGTGATAAAGGTTCCAAAAAAGGTTGGAATAAATGAGAACAGGATAATTAACACCTTTTTACGGGTCATTTCATCTTGATGAAAAAGGCCCCGTATCAAAAGTACTAAAAAAGCTCCGAAGCCAAAGATGGTGTAGTTTGCCACATTGATCCAATGCCACGGCGAAGCCTCGTTATAGGCCGCATGCCATCCTAATGCAACCGGTGTTACCTCTTTAAGAACCGCCGTGGGATGGATAATCTGCGCAACCGTAATCGCCAGCGCGGGGACTAAAACTAAAACATACCATGGCCGAAAGGTACTTCCAGTAAGTAAATGACAGAACAGCAAAAACAACGGCGGAGCCACATACCAAATAAAGGAAAAGGACAAGAACCAGCGCCGAGCTTCTTCTGCCGACAAGGAACTAACAAAAAAGGCGTTCGCCATGGTACCTATGGCAAAGAGTAAACTAAGGCTGATAAAAAGAATATTGAGCGGCGTGCGCCTGAACTGGCGATCATTCCGCCGGAAAAGATAGGCAAACACACCAAGAAAGATATACAAGAAACAGGACATGACATTTAAAAAAAATATTAACCACATGAAGTCTCCCGTACTTTTAGTATAGTAAATACATACCTCATTGACGAGTAATTCGGCATGAAGTATGCTCTTTTTCCATGAAAGTCTGGATAAAACTACTTATCGGTTCCATCCTTGGTCTTATCCTGGGGCTTGTGGTCCCCCAGGACAATACAACTATTATGAAGGCCATTGATTGGCTTGCCCAAGTGGCGCTCCAAATCGGCCGTTATACTTTGGTCCCCACATTAGGGTTTTCACTGGTAATCGCGATTTATGAACTGCGGCAGGACAAGCATATGTGGCCTGTCGTGTTCCGTACAGTCGGTATTATCATTGGATCCTCCCTTTTTATTATCGGCTCAGGGATGCTGGTAACCCTGATGTTTCCTCCCGCCCGGATACCCATACTGATCGAAAGCCAAAAGGAAAGCATTTCCCTCGATATCGGACAGGGCATCCTGCAATTATTACCTTCAAATATGCTTTCCGGGCTCGTAAGTGATGGAACCTATCTCCTGCCCGTATGGATTTTTGCCATTTTCCTCGGCGCGGGCTTTTCCTATGACCGGGTTTACACAAAACCAGTCATTAGTTTTGTAGATTCACTTTCACGTATTTTCTATTATATAGCAATTTTCTTTTCGGAAATTTTGGGTATTTTCATGATATGTTTAGGTGCCTTTTGGGCTGTCCGTTTTCAAGGTGCCCTTAAAGCTCAAGTGTTCCGTGACATTATCGTCTTGCTTGCAATCTACGGCTTCCTCCTCAGTTTTGTCATTTTACCCCTCTTTTTATATTTCCTTGGCGGCAAACGGTCTAATCCCTGGAAACAACTTTATGGGGCTTTGGGGCCTGCCATTGCGGGGCTGTTTTCCGGAGATATCAATTTTACCCTCCCTCTCTTAGTACGGCATGCAAAGGAAAACCATGGAGTACAGCGACGATCAAATGCGGTAAGCCTGGTCTTATTCAGCACCTTTGCCCGGGCGGGCAGCGCGATGGTAGCTGCCATGTCTATCATTGTGATCATTAAATCCTATTCCAGCCTAGGCATCAGCGCAGGTGACCTTTTTATCATTTTGCTTTTCTCCGCAATTATATCGGCCCTGCTGCCGCGGCATCCCGGGAACGGAGCCTATATAGCCCTGGCGGTGCTCTGCGGCTGGTACGGCAAAGGGTTTGAGGCAGGCTACCTTATCCTTAAACCCATAGCTTTTTACCTTGTCGCGATTGGCACCATGATCGATGCCATGGTGGCTTCTCTTGGAACCTATGCGGTCGGCTACTTAAGCGGTTTCCAGCAAGAAAAGGAAACAAGGCATTTTATTTAGGATTTATCCCTTCCTGCGGGGCTTTGCACGCCCCGCTGTCATAGACTTTTTTTTGCACCTTGGAGTACAATGCCCGAGCTATGGAACTAAACGCGGATTTTATAGAATCACTGCAGGTTAACGAAGTGGCGCTCATGAAGCGCATTGCAGAAGAAATGTCGATCAACCTGGGCCAGGTTTCAGCGGTCATTGGATTGTTTGCGGAGGGCTGTACGGTCCCCTTTATTGCCCGGTACCGCAAAGAAAAGACCGGGAGTCTGGACGAAGTCCAGGTCCGGGAAATTGACCACCGGTTTACCAGCGGAAAAAATCTGGAAGGCCGGCGAATCGAAATAATCCGGGGAATTTTTGAACAGGGCAAGCTTACCGAAGTGCTCTACGAGAACATCACCAAAGCGGCGACCCTGACTGAGCTCGAAGACCTCTACGCACCCTTTAAGCGGAAAAAGAAAACCCGGGGCATGGTGGCCCAGGAGAAGGGCCTTGAACCCCTTGCCCAAGCCATGCAGGAACTGGACGCGGCAGCGCTCCGCAAGGCCGCCGAAGCCTATGTCCGCGAAGACACCGAACATCCAGAACTTTCCGTCCCCTCTGTGGATGAAGCCCTCCAGGGGGCCATGGACATTATCGCCGAACAGGTTGCCCAGGATCCGGACAACCGCAGCGATATCAAGAAATTCTACCTTGCCGACGGCCGTATCATGGTGAAAGGCATCGGAGACGAGGAAAAGAAAAAAACCAGCACCTACCAGATGTACTGGGACTATACGGAGCAGCTTTCTCAGATTAAACCCCACCGGGTCTTGGCCATTAACCGGGGCGAACGGGAAGGAGAACTGGAAGTTACCATCGATGTGGACGAAAATGCCGCCACAGAACTGCTCCAGAGAAAATACACCATTCACAACGACTATCACAAAACCGCCATCGAAGACGGCCTTAAGAGGCTCCTCTCGCCGGCGGTTATCCGGGAACTGCGGGGCGACCAGAGCGAGGCCGCCGACGACCACGGCATTTCGGTGTTCAGCCAGAACCTGAAAAACCTGCTCATGCAGCAGCCTATAAAGGGAACCCGGGTGCTCGGCATCGACCCGGGCATCCGCACCGGCACCAAGTGCGCCGCACTGGACGAAACCGGAAAATATCTGGGAAGTTTTGTCATCTATCAACATCACCCTGAAGAAGCTAAACGCTCCCTCCTTGAGGGAATTAAAAACTACAACGTGCAGCTCATCGCCGTGGGCAACGGCACGGGAAGCCACGAAGTGCAGGAACTGGTCGCCCAGGTCATCAGTGAAAATGGCCTTGAAGTCCTTTATACGGTGGTCGATGAAGACGGCGCGTCGGTGTATTCGGCCAGCGACATTGCCCGGGAAGAATTCCCCGACCTGGACCTTACTATCCGGGGAGCCATTTCCATCGGCCGGCGCCTCCAGGACCCGCTGGCAGAGCTCGTAAAAATCGACCCCAAATCTATCGGGGTGGGGCTTTACCAGCACGATGTAAACCAGAAAAAGCTCTCCGAAACCCTGGACGAAGTTGTCCAGTCGGTGGTCAACAACGTAGGGGTTAACCTTAATACCGCCAGCGTATCGCTCCTTAAATACGTGTCGGGCATCAACGGTTCCCTGGCAAAAAAGCTGGTTAAATACCGGGAAGAAAAGGGTAAAATTACAAGCCGCAAAGAGTTGATGGACGTCCCCGGCATGGGGCCCAAAAGTTTTGAACAGTGCGCGGGCTTCCTTAAAATCCCCGAAAGTCCCGATCCCCTGGATAACACCTGGGTACATCCAGAAAACTACGAAATAGCCCGGGAAATTTATGAGCTCCTTAAAACCAAGGGGAGCCTTTCTGCCGAGGACACTAGGGCTCTGAAAGATAAGTATTCGGTAGGCGACACGACCATTCAGGATCTGGTTGATGAACTTAAGAAGCCCAACCGGGACCCCCGGGAAGGTTATCCGAAACCGGTTATGCAGAAGGGGGTAGTCACCTTTGAAGACCTCCACGAAGGGATGATGATCACCGGCAAGGTGAAAAACGTGGTCGACTTCGGTGCCTTTGTGGATGTGGGTATTAAAGAGACAGCCCTCCTTCATATTTCCGAAATGAGCGACCGCTATATTCAGGATCCCATGGAAGTCCTTAAGGTAGGTGATGTGCGGGAATTCCGTATCATCGGCCTTGACCTGGACCGGCGGCGCATCAGTCTGTCATTAAAGACCCAGGGCGGCGCGACTACCAGTACCGGTGCAGGCCTCCACACAAGCCGGCCCAAGCACGATGGCGAAGAACGCCCAGGCAGCCGGAAAGTGGTGGTAATCAAAAAAGGCGCTGAAAGGCAAAACCAGGCTGAAGCAGCTAAACCCAAAAGCGCTCCGGCGCAAACGGCTCAGCAGCATGAACGGCCCGCCGGCGGGCAGCGGCCTTCCCGGGCTGATCAACGGTCGAGCAGCAGCTCTGCCATCCGTGCGGACCGGGATGATGACGGCACCATGTACAATCCCTTTGCGGAAGCCCTGCGAAAAATGCAGGAAAAGAGCGGAAAGAAATAGATGGATGACCTTTTGTCTCGGGGGCTCGATGAACTCCTTACCCAGGACCGGAGCCTCGAGTCAGTTTTTGGTTCAACTGCCGGGCCCTCAGCCAGCTCCAGGGCCCCAACCAGCTCCGGGACCTCAGCCAGCTCCGGGGGCCCAACCAGCTCCGGGACCTCCCCTGCTGAAATCCGGCGCAGCCTCCAGGAAAAGCTGGAGGCCTATATCCGGGAAATTGAGCTTTTTAACCCCGCCTACGGCCTTGTAGGTACCGAAAGCCACGAAGAGCTCGTGATTAAGCACATTCTGGACTCTTTAGCGCCCCTGGGCTACATCCAGAGGGCCCTTCCGGCAGCAGTGTCGGCACCGGGACCTGCCATTGCTGACGCCGGGACCGGAGCGGGCCTTCCAGGGCTGCCCCTGGCCTGCGCCCTCCCCGCCTGTCAGTTTACCCTTATCGAACGCATGGGCCGGCGCATCGGCTTTTTACAGAACACCCTGGCAATTCTTGGCCTGCAGAACGTCCGCCTTGAACAGGCGGACATCGAAAAGGCCCGCTCCGGTCCCTTTAACCTCATCACATTCCGGGCCTTCCGCCCCCTGGAGCCACCCATGCTTAAAGCCCTTTACAGGCTCCTTGCCCCAGGCGGCGTCCTTGCGGCTTACAAGGGCCGGATGGAAAAAATCAGGGAAGAAATGGCCTCCATAGAACACCTGGTCTCAGGCTGGGAAGCCCTTCCTGTTCAAGTACCCTTCTTGAATGAAGAACGGCACCTCGTGATCATAAGAAAGTAATCAGTCTCATTACCCTTGCGCAATTTGCAAACTACGGGTATGTTGTAGCAATGGACATACGCGAGTACCGGGAGCCCGATCTCCCCTACCTGTACGAAATCTGCCTTAAAACCGGCGACAACGGCAAGGATGCCAGCGATTTATACCATGACCCCTATGTGCTGGGTCAGTTCTATGCAGCGCCCTACGCTTTTTTCGAACCCGATTGTGTCCTCATTTTGGAAGGTGAATACCATGGGCTCACACGTCCAGTAGGCTATATTCTCGGGACCTCCGACACAGCGGCCTATACCGATTGGTTTAACCGCCGCTGGCTGCCTGCCGCAGCAGCCATCTATGGGGCCGCAGAGCCCGCAAGTGATGTGGATAGCTCGAAAAGCTCCGCCGAAGCCGCTGTACGGAAACTTTTTTCTCAGCCCCTTGAATGCCCGTCCTGGGCTGCAGACTATCCGGGGCATATCCATATCGACCTGTTGCCTGAAGCCCAGGGCGGCGGCTGGGGCAGACGGCTTATGGACGCCATTTCCGATCGCTTTGCCCGCAAGGGATGCCGGGGCTTTCACCTGGGGGTCAGCGCGGCTAATCAGGGGGGCATCGCTTTTTACCGCCGCTACGGGATGACAGAAATTTCGCAGGAAAATTGGGGCATCGTCTTCGGAAAATTGCTACGGAATCTGTCAAGAAAGTATACGCCAATTTTGTAGAACTATCATGAAGCCTTCCTTATCGGACGAGCTATCATAATGGGATTACTAGCATCATACAGATGGATTTTTCCCGTTCGCCAACGGCTTGGATTTTTTTGTTGTGCCATAAGCATCGTTTTGTTGCGTTTTGCATAAATCGCTGTGGCTTCACCGGTTCTCCGCTGGTGTGGTGTGACATACCCTAACGCTGAATGTTGATGTTCGTGATTGTACCAGTGGACAAAGTCAGCATACCACATGCGTGCATGTTCAAGAGATGTAAAATATCCAGGATACCCTGGCGTATATTTAAGGGTCTTATGCCAAGACTCAATAAAGGCATTATCATTACTGCAACGGGGTCGAGAGTAGCTGAGGGTTATACTGGACTTTACCCGAAAAAGTGGACAGCATATTAAGCGCCTTTGTTACCTACCTCCATCGGGGGAACATACCCCAGATGAGAGTGTAGCCTAA
>JAIWNU010000251.1 GCA_020216655.1 Treponema sp.
TCACCATTCATTTGGATAAAAGCCAAGGAAAACTTGTCTGGGAAACAATAAAATGATATGTTTATACCGGAGGATCCGGTGTATAACCTATTCATTGCATACATGCTCTGGTTCATATCCGGCTTTGGAGCCCTGGGATTTCATCGCTTTTATTTAGGTAAAATTCCAACGGGTATTTTGTGGATGTGTACCGGTGGTTTAGGCATGTTTGGCGCTGTCTATGATTTTTTCACCCTTCCCCGCCAGGTTGCAGAAGCAAACCTTAGGGAAGAGATACGGAATGCGGTACGGGAACCCCATTATCACACCAGGCTGAATAACAACTGGCGTTATGCAGAGGATGCTCAGGCCCGTGTTTTATCGACCGAAAGCACCGAACGCACCATACTCAGGCTTGCCAAACAGAACAAAGGCATTGTCAGCGCCAGCGAGCTAGCTCTGGAAGCGGGGATTTCTATCGAAGAAGCCAAAAAAGCTCTGGAAAAACTGGTCGATCAGGGACACGCAGAACTGAGGGTCCGCAAATCAGGAACCCTGGTGTATACCTTTCCTGAATTCATGGACACCGATTCACCACTGGAAGACTTTTAAAGTTGGATCAACGCTTTAAAAATACCAATGTCTTGCCAAAGCCGCCTTCTTCTGGGCGGGCAAAATAGTAGTCCGCCACGAGGGGATGCTGTTTCAGATACTCATGAACCCCCCGCTGCAAAATGCCATCCCCTTTGCCATGAATGACAGAGAACTCAAAAAGCCCAGAAAGAGCGGCTCCGTCAATCTGCTTCCTCAGGGCTTCCAGGGCATCTTCCAAGCGGTAGCCCCGGATATTAAGTTCCAAACTGGGAGCAGCGGTCTGAACTAAATCCACCTGGGTAAGGACCTGCAGGGGAGCTTTTTTCTGGCTTGCCACCGGCTGGAGCTCCGCCTCGGGCAGCGTCATTTTGACCGAACCAAGCTCTACTACCCAAAATCCTTTTTTTGCCTGCCGTACCAGTACCCCCCGCCGTTTGGATGGTCCATAGTACACTTCGGTTCCCGGAGTAAAGCCTGGTTCTTGATGAGCCTTTCCACTTGATTCCCTGGAGATGCTTTGAGTCGCCCTATCCTGTTCCGCCTCTGCCTCGATACGGGCGGCTTCTTCCCGGAGCAGCTGTTCTTCTCTTTCAAGAGAACGGCCCGCATCCTGCACCTGCTGTTCCAGGCTGGAAAGGAAATCCTTTACGGCCAGGGTCTTTTCCCGATTTAGTTCTCCTTCCCGGATTTCGCGGACCAAATTTTCCAAGCGCTTGCGGCTTTCAGAAAGGAGCCGCCGCAGGTCTCCCATTCCTTGCTGCTTCAGTTCCAGTTCCTTTTGGCGCAGCCTCAGTTCCCGCAGATCCGCCTTTCTTCGCTCTTCCCGCAGCCTGCGGACTTCCTGTTCCCGTTCTCGGAATGCCCTGTCCAGTTCCCGATGTTTTTCTTTAAGCCCCGCAATGAGGGCAGACACATCGGTCCGCTCTTCATCAAGATAACTGCGGGCCTGGGATATGATAGCCGGGGGCAGGCCGTTTCGCGCGGCAATTTCCAATGCCCGGCTTTCTCCGGGAACACCCATAATGATCCGGTAGGTAGGGGAAAGGGTTTTACTGTCAAAATCCACCGAGGCGTTCTGCACCCCCGGTTTTGAATACCCATAGTTTTTAAGAATACTGTGATGGGTGGTGACCAGCACTCGGCAGCCTGTTTCAATAAAATGATCCAGCAGGGCCATAGCGATGGCACTCCCCTCTTCGGGGTCCGTTCCCGATCCCAATTCATCTAACAGCACGAGGCTTTGCCGTGTCGCCGCGGCCAAAATAGAGGCAATATTGGTCATGTGGCCGGAAAAGGTAGAAAGGGACTGACTGATAGACTGTTCATCCCCGATATCCGCATAGACTCCGTCTACCAGGGGCAGCACGGTACCTTCGGCGGCAGGAACCGCAAGGCCGAATTGGTTCATCAGCACAAAGAGCCCTACGGTCTTAAGGCTTACGGTCTTTCCCCCCGTATTGGGCCCCGTAATGATGACTGTCCTGGTATCGCTGTCCATGGTAATATCGATGGGAACGGCCTTGCTGCCTAAAAGAGGATGCCGCCCCTGTCGTATTTGGAGGGGGCCTTCATTGTCCAGGCGTAAGTCCTGGGCAAAAACACCGCGGGTTTCCCAGCTGTAACGAGCCCGGGCACGGATCGTTTCGAGATAAATGAGATTCCCGTGAAATTGCAGCACACTTTCCCGATGTACTGCAATGCGGCTTGTAAGTTCCCGGAGGATTCGGGCAATTTCCGCCGCAAGACGCTGTTCCTGGAATACTATTTCGTTGTTTTTTTCGATGATATCTTCTGGTTCTATGAACACGGTCTGGCCCGTACTGGACACCTCATGCACGATGCCCTTAATCCTGCCTTTAAAATTGGCTTTTACCGCAAGTACAATGCGGCCATCCCGCTGTGAAGGCACCTCAGACTGGAGCATTTTCCTGCTTTCTTCGTTCGTGGTGTAGCGGCTTGCAATAGCATCCAGTTCCTTATGGAGGCCCTGCA
>JAIWNU010000098.1 GCA_020216655.1 Treponema sp.
TTCCCCGGAACGCCCCTTTCCAAGTTCCGCGGGCATGACTGGCGCCGGGACGTGCTGACCCTGGGCCGCCTTGAAGCCGACTGGGTAGAAAAGACCGCCGAGGGAGCGGTTCGTTTTGACTGGCCGGTGCAGGTAAACAAGGCCCTTTTGGAAGAAGAATACTCCCTCATTGTTTCTCTGGGGCAGGTGGTTCCCCATGAAGTCATCGGCATGGCAAACCACCTTAAAAACCTTTTTGTGGGGACCGGTGGCAAGGAAGCGATCGATAAAAGCCACTTTACCGGCGCGGCTTACGGAATGGAACGGATGATGGGCCGGGTGAATACCCCGGTGCGGGCCCTCTTTGATGAGGGCTACCGCCGTTTCGGAAATCTGCTCCCCCCCATACTGTGGGCCCTTACGGTGGTGGGTAGCCGCAGTGAAGAAGAAGCCCGCCGAACGGGTAAGCCCCGTGGTTCCCTCGCGGTCCGGGGCCTCTTTGTTGGCTTTGGCAGGTCCTGCTTTGAAAAAGCGGCGGCCCTGGCCCGGCAGGTTAATGTAGACCTATTGGATGAACCTATTCAGAAGGCTGTGGTGTATCTGGAGCCTGAGGAATTCCGCACTACCTGGCTGGGAAACAAGGCGGTCTACCGGACCCGGATGGCCATGGCTGATGGGGGGGAACTGCTGATACTGGCGCCGGGCCTTGAGCGCTTTGGCGAAGACCGCGGCATCGATGCCCTGATACGGAAACACGGCTACCGGCCTGCGGCAGAAATCCGGCGCCGGGTAGAAACAGATGAGGAACTGCGGGAAGCCCTGAGCGCTGCAGCCCATCTCATTCATGGTTCAAGCGAGGACCGTTTTACGGTCCGCTATTGTCCGGGGCCGGGGGTGAGCCGGGAAGAAATAGAGTCCGTCGGGTACCAGTGGGGAGACCTCGACGAAGCGATGGACCGTTATGACATTAAGAAGCTGACCCTGGGGTGGAATACACTTCCTGATGGAGAGCGGATCTTCTTTGTACCCAATCCTGCTTTAGGACTTTGGGCAGAAAGGAGAAGATTTGGAGAATAAGCCTTTTTCAAAACTCGAAAAATAGTATCCGACTTTTGAAATTGGCTCATGTAAGGTGCCTATGATGGTCGGACCGGTTGGGTCTGTAAGTGCTGTTGAGTCTCTTCGATCCATGGCGCGGGTTCGTCCTGCGGAAGCACGGCGCTCCGAAATCAATAGGACTGTTGAGTCCCAATCTTTTTCCGATGCGTTAAAAGCAAAAGTGACGCCCAGCGATGAGCTTGTGTCCGCAGATCAGGATGTAAAGGCCCACGAACATGCCCACATGTCAGTACTGGGGCCCTATGCGGCGGGAGCAATCAATTACACTTATATAACTCTGCCGGACGGATCCAAATACGCCGTCGGCGGATCCATCAAAGTGGATCTTACGCCGGTACCGGGGGACCCAGAAGCCACTATCCGGAAAGCCCGGGCAATTATCAATGCTTCCTATGCGGTAAGTTCCCCATCCCCAGCGGATATGCGGGTTGCGGCCCAAGCTTACCAAATGGAAATGCAGGCTCAACGGGAACTGGAACAAGCGAAGAAAGAGGATTCAAAGGCTACGCAGGAAGAATCAATGTAATCGTGGTGCCCCTGCCGGGGCTGCTCGTGATGTCCAGGCTCCCCCCCGCCTGGCTGATTTTTTCGATAGCGCCGCTTAATCCAAGACCGTGGGATGTGGTAAATTGTTCATCCGGCGAAATGGTGCCTGCTTTTATTTCTGCTAGCCGTTCTGCACTGATACCCTGACCGGTGTCGCTTATGGTTAGTACCACAAAGGGCTTTTTATTCTCGGTTTTTTTTCGGGCAGAAATGGTGATGCTCCCTGCGTTCGTGTATTTAATGGCGTTATCCATAAGGTTTTCTATGATTCTAATAAACTCGGCTTTTGGCATGTCTGGGCGGGGTATATTTTCTGGAATGGATACTGTAACCGCAAGCCCCTTAGCCTGGGCAAGAATGCGATAGCTTCCGAGGGCCCGATCCACTAAATGGACCAGATTTACTTTCCTTTCCAGTGTTTTATCATCCTGAACTTCCGGTTCCAATATGGATTGGACTAGGTCAAACATCAGCTTGTTTGAACGGGAAAGGATATCCACATAGGTCTTTTGTTCTTCCGTAAGTTCCGTGGCGGCGAGCAGGGCCTGGACTCCCATAATCGAAGTAATGGGAGACCGGAGATCGTGGGTAAGGGATGCAAGGCGGTCGAGCCCGTCCTGGCGGGTATCGGCGATGAGCTTTTCCAGGTGCCGGTTCATGATTCTCCGAGCTTCGGCTATCTGATTTACCCGGTCAAAATAATGGCGCAGAAAGGTGTTTACTCCAAGGGCTGAAATATGCAGAATCACGACGCCAAATCGTGCATTGATGACCGCTGGGGTGAGGTGGCTATTAAAAAACAATTCTAGAATATCAAAAGTGATTGCGATGATAAGAAGCCCAAGGGCACAGCGAAGCTTGTCAGAATAAAGTCCAATAAGGACTATGGCCGCAAAAAAGACTAATGCTGCTAGGGGCATGAGAGCCCCCGATGTCTTTTCGTAGATTGCCGAAGGAATAAGGGCAGCAGCGACTGATATGGTGCCCCCAAAAAAGAGGACAGGAATGGCTGCACCATATAAGTTCAATTTAAGGAGAATAAGACAAAGGGCAAGCGAAAGGCTTGCTCCAATGCGGGTTACGGTAAAAACATCGGGACCCCGAAAAATATCTATACTGAGGGTGGACACAATAATCGGCAAAAGGACGAGAAGGAATTGGACAAGGTATTCCTTGCGCATCCTGTCCGGGGAAAGGGGCGTGTCGTCCTGGTCCCCCAGTATCCAATGGCTGATTCGTTTAAGCAAGGCTGGATATTTCATGGAGGAATAGGGTTGCTGCCTGGGCAACATTGAGGCTTTCAATCTGGCCAGAACCGGGAATTCGAACCAGATACGAACAGGCCTCTGAAACTTCGTTTGAAAGGCCGGTTTCTTCGTTACCGACTACCACGGCAAAACCTCGGTAGGGCGGCTCTGTAAGGGTGGAAAGATCATGGAGCCGGAGCCGTGCCCAGTGGTGGGCTCCCAATACAAGGAGTTTTGTTGCTGCTTCGGTGACAAAGGCCGCCATATTCCGGACTTTTCGGATGCGGACATATTCCATGCCTCCTTCTGCAACCCGGTATGCACTAGTTGTGAGCCGGGCTTCCTTGTCACGTTCAGAAAGTATCACCCAGGTGGCGCCAAAAAACGCCGCAGACCGGATGATTGCCCCCAGGTTATTATCATTTCCCACTGAATCAAGAATAAGCCCGAACTGTTTTTGCCGAGCCCATTCATCAAGCTCTTCGGGTTTCAGTGGCTCCACCTCCGGCTCTTGAATCATGGCCACCACCCCCTGGTGGCGGGGGCTTTTGCAGAGCCGCTCCAGTTCATCATCATCGCAAATCTTGTAGGGCCTTTTTTGTTCTGCTAAAAATTTGCATGCCATGGTAAAGTGTTTGAGCCGGTCCTGCCGCAGGAAAAGACGCTTAATTTGTTCTGGATGTATGTTTGCAAGAGCTGCTGCCGCATTAAAGCCGCAGACCGCAAGCTCCTTGGTCAATTTATTTCGCATTTCATGTAAGTATACAATAAAAGAGAGAAATTGTCATTCCTGGAGTTTTTTTCTCCACTTGACCCCTGCCTTGAGAGCTATCATACTGAAATCATGGAAACAAAAACCCTGTATTATGATCAGAGTTGGCTCGATGAACTTGACGTTTCAGTTCTTGCTATAGAAACCTGCGATAACAGGCCGGCCCTGGTGCTGGACAAAACAATCCTGTATCCCGAAGGCGGCGGCCAGCCTGCGGACCATGGCTGGATTAACGATGTCCCTGTGGTGGATGTCCAATTTGCGGGTGAAACCATATACCATGTTGTGGCCGATGCTTCCTCGTTAGCACCAGGGCCGGCCCGGCTCAAACTTAACCGCCGGCGCCGCACCGACTTTTCTACCCAGCATTCGGCCCAGCATCTTCTCTCTGCTACAATTTTAAGACTTACAGGGGGGGCCACGATTTCCATGCACCTGGGAGACCGCTTTAACACTATCGATGTGGATATATCTGCACTTGCACCGGAAGACCTTCTTTTTATAGAAGACTCAGTCAATGAGCTTATTCGGGAGAATTTTAAGATTATCACCCATCTTTGCCCGCCAGAGGATGCAAATAGTTTTCCCCTTCGTAAAAAACCTCCGGAAGGGGAACAGCTGCTCCGTATTGTAGAAATTGACGGATACGATTATTCACCCTGCGCGGGTATACACCTTACTTCCACCGGGCAAATTGGAACCTTGGCTGTCCTGGGGGCGGAGAAATATAAGGGTATGATGCGCCTCAGTTTTATCGCAGGACAGCGGGTTGTAGGGGAGTACCGGCTGCTCCGAGAAGCCACAGGGGCGGCGAGCCGCAGCCTTAAGGTTCCTCAGGATGAGCTTGCCAGGGCTGTGGCAAATCTCGCCAAAAAATTAAGTATTCAGGATAAGCAGATGCTTATTCTCAAGGAACGGCTTGCATCCCTGGAAGCTGCTCAGATTCTTGAAGAAACACATAAATCGCCACTTATCAGTAAAGTCTTTTCCGACCGTTCTATAGATGAAGCCCTCCGGGTGGGCCGGGCGCTGCAGAAAGAGACGGATCTGTTTGTTTTGGTCGCCAGCGTTCCTGAGCTTAAGGCTGCGCTGCTTACCGGCAGAACCGATGCCGACCTGAGGCCTGTTTGCAAGTCCCTCCTTGAAGCAAGCGGCGGAACGGGAGGCGGCGGGCCTACCTATTACCAGGGATCCTTTTCGTCCCGGGAAGATTTGAATAAGTTTGTAAAAGGAGCTGAAAATCATGAGTATTTCAACCAAAACCGGCGATGACGGCACTACGGGCTTGTGGTCCGGTGAACGGGTCGGCAAAGATTCACTGCGGGTCGAATGCTACGGTACTATTGATGAACTCAACGCGTTTTTAGGAGACGCCCGGCGTAAGGTAAAAACAGATCGGGTTAAGGAAATAATCGATATTTTACAGCGGGATCTTTTTCGGGTTGCAGGGTCCCTGGCAACCCTGAGCCCCGGTGCCTATGTACAGCCTGTTGTGGAAGCAGATGTGGACCGCCTGACCGATTGGGTTCATGAACTGGAAGCGGCGGTGCCCCTCAAGGGTTTTGTCATACCGGGCTCCACCGACAGCTCTGCCAAGCTGGATATTTGCAGAACCGTCTGCCGCCGGGCTGAACGGCGTATTGTAGCTTTGGCCCGGCAGGATGCGGTGGACGGCCCCACGAGGCGTTTTGTGAACCGCTTATCGGACCTGCTATTCATGTTGGCCCGCTACGAAGAACAAGCCGAAGGAGCTATCCGGTACAAATAAAGCCCAATTCTGGAAAACTATGGAAAGTAGCACTATGCTTTGGTTATGAGTATCGTTTTAAATAGTATTCTGTTAACTTCCATAACGCTTCAGCTTTTTGCAGCATATTTTGCAATCAGGCTCATCAAAATATCTGGTAAAACTGTCTCATGGATTTTCATTACCCTGGCACTGGTACTGATGAGCGTACGCCGTATCATCGCGCTCAGTTCTGTGTATCTGTTTCAAATTTCCCCTCCTGTTTTAACCATTAACCTCGTTAATGAAAGTATCGGGCTTGTCCTTTCGCTTTGTATGTTGTGCGGTATATTAGGAATTGCCCGTATCTTTAATGAACGGAATATGTATGAACAGCAAATTAAGAATCTGCTGGATGAAAAGGAAAACCTTTTAAAGGAAGTACACCATCGAATTAAAAATAATATGAATACCATGAAAAGCCTTTTGTCCTTGCAATCCGCAGTGCTGCAGGACTCTGGGGCGGTTTCAGCCCTCGATGATGCGCAGAACCGGATAGAAAGCATGATGGTGCTATACGATAAATTATATTCATCAACAGATTATAAAACGCTTTCCCTGCGGGATTATGTTATTTCGTTAACAGAGGAGATTATGGACACCTTCCCTGACAAGGATAAGGTGACTGTAGATACAGAAATTGATCATATATATTTAGATTCTAAGATCTTGCAGCCCCTGGGTATCATCATTAACGAAGTTTTAACCAATGCGATGAAATATGCCTTTTCTGGACGCGCCGCAGGTCGTATCTCAATACAAGCAAAAAGAGATGGTGATGTTTTGCACCTCTCTATCAAGGATGATGGTGTAGGTCTTCTGCCCGATTTGGCTACGGAGCATTCCTCAAGTTTTGGTATGGTGCTGATACGGGAATTGACGAAGCAGCTAAAAGGGACGCTCCATATCCAGAGCGCGTCGGGCACGGAAATAGCAATCGATATCAATGCGTAAGCCAATTGACAATTATATATAATCTGCTATATGTTAACGACCGGTCGGTAACATATAGATGACTCAAGCGGATATTCTGAAAGCAGCCCTGATAGTTTGGGGCCGGGATTTTTATAAAAAGAGAAGCCTTTCCGATGTGGCCCAGTATTTGGGGGTGACCAAACCTGCCCTGTACCGCCATTTCAGCAGCAAAGACGCCCTTATGGACGCCCTCTATAATGATTTTTTTGACCGCTTTGCAAATCATGTCCGGCAGGTTTTGCCCGAAGCATTATCCCAGAATTCTCGTAATAATCGGCTCCTTTTTATCGCCCAAGCTCTGGCTGACTATTTTACGAGGAATAAATACGACTTTATTTTCTTTCTGAACCTGGTCTTAGGGCAGGAAAAACCGGGCAGGGTCTTTAAGCAGGAACTTGAGCGGCGCGGTGTGTTCTGGGCTGAAAAGAAAAATCATTTTTACCTCCGGATGGTGCTTATTACGGTGGTCTTCTCGGTAGCCCATTATCATCTTGAGAAGGGATGTCAGGTTGATGAACCTGCGGAGGAATCAGTAGCGGAGTCCCTGCGGATGGTGAGCGAATTGGTCTATGATGGATTGTGTGTCCCTGGCTCACCGGTGCCTATGCCAGATTTCGATGCCCTGGACAGGGCTTTTATGGCCATGAAAAAAGCACTGCCTAAAGATGCCCGGCATGATAGTGCTGCATCGGCCCAGCTCCTTGCTGCGGTTGCCCGAGCCATCGGAGAATCGGGTCCCTGGGATGCCTCCATGAAATTTGTGGCAGAAAAAGCAGGGCTCTCTAAGAGCGGCCTCTATGCCCATTTTGCAAGCAAGGAGGAAATGCTCAGGCAGCTATTCCTAAAAGAGTTTGAACATATATCCCAATCTTTGCAAAGAGTCTTAGACCTGTCTCCCGATCCGATGGATCGCCTTTATCTGACTCTGCGTACCGTCAATGACTATCTGCGTAATAACCGGGACGTCCTTCTTGTTTTGGATTGGGTACGGCTTCAGCGGATAGAACTGGGCATGCTTTTCCCCGAAGGAAGTCTTGAACTTTTTTCTTTTATACACGAATTGCCGCTTAAGGCTGCGGTAGCCCGCTGGGATGGACTTACCCTGGCCCGATTGGTGCTTTTTTATGTGGTAAACCAGCTCATGGTAGAAGTCCGTCAGAATGTGGGGGATGAGGAGTCTTTGCTGAATTTAAGGGAACTGTTTATCTATATGACCCGTGGGGTTAAAGGATGGAAAGAATGAAACATCGATATCTGTGGAGCTTCTTTCTTGTGGCAGCGGTGAGCTCAGTTCTATCTGCCCAAGAAGTACGGACTTTAAATATTGATGAGGCGGTGAACCTGGCGATAGCCCAAAACCTGTCTTTAAACAATACAAAACGGGATTTGGGCACTAAACAGCGGAAAGCCGATACGGCCTGGAACGTGTTTATTCCCACCGTGGATGTAAGCGGCACCCTGGCCCGGACCAACGAGGTTTCCACGGTGACCGCCCTGGTGCCGGTTCCTCCTGCTAGTATGGGCGGCATCTATGACTATGTCATGCCCTTTTCCCGGGAGCTGCCCCAGTGGAGCCTTTCCTCACGGCTTTCCGCCAGTCTCACGTTGAACATCGCCCTCTTTGAGGGGCTTAAAAATGTAAGAATGGACTATGAAAACGGGAAAATAAGCTATGAAAAGGCCCGGGCCCAGCTTGAGCGGGATGTCCGGAAAAGCTACCTGCAGATTCTTTTACTAAAGGAAAACATTGCCCTCCTCAAGGAAAACCTCGCTGCGGCGGAACGGCGGCTTGCGACCGCCCGGCAAAACTATCGTTCGGGGCTTGTGCCGGAGCTTACGGTGCTGCAGGCCCAGGTCGGGGTAGAAAATTTGAAACCGACCATTCAAGATTTAGAAAACAGCTACCTCCTTGCCATAGAATCACTGGCAATGAACCTGGGCCTGCCCCACGGCACCAAGCTGGATCTGGCGCCGGTGAATCCTCCCGATGCGACGCAAACGCTCTCTCATTCATTGGATCTGGAAGATCTCATCAACAGGGCTGTAGCAGGGAAGCCCGATCTGGAAGAACTGCGCCGGTCTATACTACTCCTACAGAGCACCCGGCGGGCTAACTTTTATCAGCTCTATACGCCTTCGCTTGCTTTAGGCTGGACCTTTGATCCGACCTTTCAGGGAGATCCGCTTAAGGACAACTGGTTCAAGGGAGACTCCTGGAAACAGCGGTCGGGTATGTTTACCCTTACCCTGGCGTGGCGGCTTAACAGTCTGCTTCCGGTTTCCCGGGAAGCCCAGGGCTTATCGGATCTGGATGACACCATTGCGAAGCTGAACAGCAATCTTGCTCTCGCTATTCGGGGCACTGAAACAGAGATTTATTCCATTGTTCTTAAGCTGCAAAAATCTTTGCAAAGTATGGGTGCCCTGCGGCTGAACGTGGATTTGGCTCAAAAGGCCTATGCTCTGACCGAACAGGCCTATAGGGCGGGCCTTAAGGATGTAATGGAAATTACCAATGCGGACCTGGATCTACGAAAGGCCCAGCTTGAGGTAATTAAAGAACAATTTAACTTTATGACCGGGCTTCTGGACCTGGAATATGCCATTGGGGTGCCCTTCGGGACCCTGACAAGGAGCTAATTATGAAACATGTTTACAGCGGTGCGGCATTACTGATTGTTTTTTTGCTTGTCTCCTGCGGGCAGCTTGCAAAGGGCGCTTCTAAGGGAAGTACTCAAGAGGCTGTCGTCCAGTTCCCGGTTTTCGCGGTGAGTACAACCCAGGCTGTCCGGGGCCAGATTCGAGATTACCTTTCTTTGTCTGGCGATATTGTATCGGGCACAACGGTAGATGCCTATTCGGATGTGGCGGGTAGGGTAATTAAACTGTATGTTACGGTAGGCCAGCGGGTCCAAAAAGACGACCCTATCGCGGAAGTGGATCCTTCCAGGCCGGGTATGAACTTTGTTCCCGGTGTTGTTAAGGCTCCCATCGCGGGTACCGTGGTAGCCCTACCAGTCCAGCTGGGTATGACTATTTCTCAGACAGTGCCGGTCGCTCGGTTTTCCGGAGCCGGCTCTTTGGAGGCTCGGACCTATGTGGCAGAGCGTTTTATCTCTAAAATGAGGGTGGGACTTGCGGTAGAATTGAGCCTGGATGCATACCCGGGAAGAACCTTTTACGGCCGGGTGCGGGAGCTTAGTCCAACGGTGGATCCGGTCTCCCGAACCATGGAAGTCCGTATTTCCCTCCAGAATGAAAACGCCCTGCTCAAGCCGGGCATGTTTGCCAAAATTAAAATCGTCACCGAGGAAAAAAGCGGTATTGTAAAAATCCCCGCAGCGGCCATTGTGCGGCGTTACGGCGAACAGTATGTCTTTACGGTAGAAACGGACCCAAAAGATCCGGCTTTTACGGTTGCAAAAAAACAAACGGTGCTGCCGGGAATCCTTATCGATGACCAGGTGGAAATCCGGCAGGGCCTTGATGCCGGTGCTCAGGTGGTGCTTCGGGGTCAGAGCCTTTTGGAAGATGGGGTTCGGGTCCGGGTTGTAGATACCACGCCGCCCCTGAAAGCGGCGTATTAAGAGGTACCTATGAGCATAGCTAAAACGGTTGTATCGCGGCCCACTACCATTTTTATTGCCTTTGCCCTCCTGATAGGCCTCGGCATATTCGCAACCCTGAATCTGCCCATCGATCTATACCCTGAAATTGAGCCGCCCATTCTGGTGGTATATACAGGATACTCCGGTGCGGGACCGGAAGAAGTAGAGCGGACCGTCACAAGGCCTCTGGAAGGAACCCTCTCCAATGTGTCGAGCCTTGAAAAACTCAGTTCTACCAGTTCAAAGGGCTCCAGCATGATTATGCTGACCTTTACCTACGGCACCAATATGGCCGATGCGGCCAACTCGGTCCGGGATAACCTGGAACTGGTCAAGCGCTTCCTCCCTGACGGAACGGATACCCCGCTCATATTTAAATTTGACCCGTCTATGATTCCCATAATGGGGCTCATGGTTACAGGGAACCGGACGCCAGAAGAACTGCGGGAAATTGCTGAAAACACGATTCTTCCCCGTATAGAACAGGTCCCCGGGGTTGCCATGGGGACCGTCTCTGGGGGACGAAAAAAGATTATCAAGGTGGAAATTCCCCAGAACCGGCTTGAGGCTTATGGGCTTACCATTACCCAAATAAAGGGAATGCTTGCAAGTCAAAACATCTCTGTTTCCGCCGGTTCCATACTCGATAATGGACTTTCGTATCTTCTTGCTACCGCTGGGGAATATCAGAGCCTGGATGAAATTCAGTCCACGGTGATTTCCTATAAGGGCGGCGGCCTTGTGAACGGCCAGGTGGAAGCCTCCAAACTGGTACGCTTGCGGGACATCGCCGACGTATATGAGGGTTACCGGGACGAAGACAGCCTGGTCTATGTAAATGGTCAGGCGGCGGTGCAGATTACGGTCCAGAAGCAAAGCGGCAAGAACTCGGTCCAGACCGCCCGGGAGCTTCGCAAACGGCTCACTCGGATAGCCCAGGAGGTTCCCCAGGGAATCAGTATTACGGAAATTTTCAATACCACAGACATTATCGAAAACTCTATTAACCAGGTAACCTCAAGCGCTCTCCAGGGAGCACTGCTTGCGGTTCTTATCCTCTTTATTTTCCTAAGGTCCATCAAACCAACCCTGATTATCGGCATTACTATTCCCGTATCCCTTCTCTTTACCCTCATGCTCATGTACTTCTGGGGTCTTACCCTGAATGTTATGACCCTGGCGGGGCTTGCCTTGGGGGTTGGTATGCTGGTGGATAACTCTATCGTTATCCTTGAAAACATTTACCGATACCGTGAAAAGGGGGCAAAGCTTACGGCGGCGGCGATCCTGGGGAGCCAGGAAATGATAAACGCCATCGTCTCATCAACCTTAACGACCATCTGTGTTTTCGCCCCCCTGGTTATGTTCAAGGGCCAGCTTGGCATCGTGGGCGAGCTATTTTCAGGCCTTTCATTCACCGTAGTTATATCCCTTACCATGTCCCTCGCGGTGGCCATGATGTTGATACCGGTTCTGACGAGCCACTATCTTCCGCTTACGACCCGGGTTCAGCGGCCCCTCCATGGTTTTTTGGCCCTCTTGGACAAACCCTTTGTGGCCTTCTTTGCCGCCCTGGACAACGCCTACCGCAGGGCCGTTGACCGGGTGCTTCGGCACAAACTAGCCACCATACTGACCCTTTTGGTACTCTTTGTGGCAAGTCTCATCGCGATTCCCCGGATTGGCTATGTTTTTATGCCTGAACAGCAGGCCGATTCGGTAACCCTTTCGGTGGAACTTCCTATCGGAACTCCTATCGCAGAAACCGAGGCCGTCCTGAAGCAGATACAGGGGATCCTGGAACAGGAGCTAAGGGGCTACAAACGGATGATCTTAAGCATCGGTCAGCGATCGCTCCTTGGTTTTGGCGGAACCGCATCGGTTAACAGGGGAAGCATACAGATTACCTTACCAGAGTTCAAAGACCGGATTGATACTGCGGAAACGATGAAAAATAAGATCCGCGCCCACTTTAACGATTTTCCCGGTACGACCATGAGTTTTAGTTCATCCACCGCCAATATGCGGATCGGTTCTGCGAGCCCTATTGATATTATTATCAAAACCCAGGACCTGGTAAAAGGAAAGGCGATCGCCGAAAAAATTGCCCAGCTGCTGCGGGATAAGGTGAGCGAAGCCAAGGAACCTTCAATTGATCTAAAGGATGGGCTCCCCCAGATTGAACTGGTCTTTGACCGGGAACGGATGTATGCCCTGGGGCTCAACGTGTATACCGTAGGTAACGAGCTTAAGGCCGCGGTAGACGGGGTTACGGCTACCAAGTTCAGGACCTCTGGCGGCGAATATGACGTGGTGCTCATGCTGCCCCAGGCGGATCGGAGCGAGCTGCCGGCACTGGATAAAATCTTTGTCATGAGTCCCGCGGGTCAGAAAATTCCCCTGGCCAGTTTTGCCCAATATAAAAAGACCACCGGCCCCATCACTATCCGCAGGGAGAACCAGGGCCGGGTCATCCATGTAACCGCCGGAACCAATGCGGGGGTGGCCATAAATAAGGTGGAAAGCAAAATCCGGGCTCTTATCGCCCAGGAAATACCCGCCGAGGATGATGTGGTGATTGAATATGCCGGTGACTACCAGCAGCTCATGGAATATGTGGGTAAATTTGCCCTCATAATGCTTGTGGCGGTGTTCCTGGTCTTCGGTGTTATGGCAAGCCAGTTCGAATCCTTCCGGGACCCCTTTATCATTATCTTTACGATCCCCCTTTCGGTAATCGGCATAGTGGCCATCTACGCCCTTACCGGCGAGG
>JAIWNU010000099.1 GCA_020216655.1 Treponema sp.
GTTCCCCCGATGGAGGTAGGTAACAAAGGCGCTTAATATGCTGTCCACTTTTTTTTTTTTTTTCCATTGTATGTACGACGGTACCCAACGCCTTGTACGGCGCGGTAAGCTTATAAAAACCATGGTGACCCAGCGGCAAATGCTCATCATGTCGGTCCCCATAATTCTCTATGTCATTCTCTTTAGCTATGTTCCGCTTTGGGGCTGGACCATGGCATTCCAGAATTTCCGGCCTTCTAAAAGCTTTTTTCAGCAAGAATGGGTTGGGCTTAAGTGGTTCAAGTTCCTTTTTTCTGATCCCGTGTTTCTCAGGACAGTTCGCAATACATTGATGATGAGCATCATCAATACAACCTTGGGTTTTGTATCTGCCATAGGTTTTGCGCTTCTCTTGAACGAAATTAAAAGTGTTGCCTTTAAACGTATTACCCAAACGATTTCCTATTTGCCCCACTTCCTTTCATGGGTGATTGTTACCGGTCTTGTGGCTACCATGCTTTCGGTCGAAGACGGGGCCGTCAACAACGTGCTCATGTTCTTGGGGCTTATTAAAGAGCCGGTGCTCTGGCTGTCGGAACCAAAATATTTTTGGGGTGTCGTCGGAGCAACCTATGTGTGGAAGGAACTAGGCTGGAATACTATCATCTATCTGGCTGCAATTGCCGGTGTTGATCCGACCCTTTACGAAGCGGCGGAGATAGACGGCTGCGGAAGATGGCGTAAAATGTGGTATATTACGCTGCCCAGTATTAAGCCGACCATAGTCATTTTGCTTATCCTCAGTATTGGCCATATCCTCGATGCAGGATTTGAAATGCAGTACCTCCTGCGCAACGGATTGGTTCAAGACGTTTCAGATACTATCGATATTTATGTTCTCATGTTCGGACTTCAGCGTTCCAACTATTCCCTGGCAACTGCTGCGGGACTGTTCAAAAATGTGGTGAACATGACCCTTATCTTCGCAGCAAACGAACTGGTCAAACGGACTGGAGAGGAGCGCCTGATATGAAAAGAAGAATAAATTACAACGAGATTGCCTTCAACAGTTTTAACACGACCCTCATGGTTTTATTCTCTGTGGTAATGCTCTATCCCTTTTGGAATACAATTGCCGTGTCCTTTAACGAGGCGGTCGATACTATCCGGGGCGGCATTACCCTGTTTCCCCGGCGTTTTACATTGCAGAATTACCGTCTTGTCTTTTCTACCGGTACAATCTTTAATGCCTTCTTTGTATCCGTAGCCCGTACGGTAATTAACGTGGTGACCAATGTCTTCTTTACTTCCATGATCGCCTATGTGTTGTCCCGGCCTAATTTCGTATTCCGGAAATCCTTTACGGTCATCCTGGTCATTTCCATGTACATCAACGCAGGTCTTATTCCTACCTATTTTTTGATTAAAAACCTGCGGCTGCTTAATACCTTCTGGGTCTATATTATTCCCAGCATGGTAAGTGCCTTTAATTTCCTTGTGATTCGTACCTTCCTGAAAAGCATTCCCGAAAGCATTATCGAATCGGTTCGGATCGATGGGGGAAGCGATTTTGTTATCTTTTTCAAAATCATTCTGCCCCTGAGTAAGCCCGTTTTGGCAACGGTGGCCCTCTTTGTTGCCGTCGGCGCATGGAACTCCTGGTTCGATACCCTGATTTATGCATCCAGCAAGGTGAACCTGCACACCCTGCAATACAAGTTGATGGAATTCCTCCAGTCGAGCCAGGCCCAGTCCCGAGGTGCCGGGGACATTGGGGCCATGGCGCTTTCAAAGTCTTCTAATATGGTAACCCCGGTGAGTATTCGGGCGGCCATAACGGTTATCGCGGCCACTCCAATAATCCTCGTGTATCCCTTTATTCAGCGGTACTTTGTCATCGGTATGAACCTCGGGGGAGTCAAAGAATAGTATTCTTCTTTATAAACTCCGCCGCACGGCGAAACACCTCCTGTCGTTGAGCGTCCCTGGTCAGTACATGGCCGGACCCCGACAGGAGGATTTTTTCTTTTTTGGGGCTGCCCAGGGCTCCATAAATGGATTCCAGGCAGAACTCGCTGCCCAGGGGCAGGGCGTTATCGTCTTTGGAGTAGATGAGCAGGGTCGGTACCGAAAGCCGCGGCAGGGCGTCCCGCAATTTGCCTAAAAGCAGGTTGAGCTCCCCGATAGACCGCAGGGGGTTGTGGCTGTAACAAATATGGTCCCAGGCCGCTTCCTTGTCGAACCAACCCCTTTCTGGGTCCGCATGTTCCTTAGGCATAAGGGGCTGAAACTTGCTGAGAATCTTCGTGTACTTTAGCCGCCAGTCGTCGGGAAGGGCATAGGGGGACGCCATAGCGATTACACCCTGTACCGGTAATATGCTTCCAAAAAGGAGCGCCAGGGCAGCCCCCATAGAAAGGCCCGCGAGGTATATGGTGTTTGTCCTGTCCCGCAGAAGATAATAGGCTTCCTCCACCGACGCCATCCAGTCCCGGTGGGTAGACCGGATCATATCATCCAGGTTTGTTGCATGTCCTGCAAGCCGGGGCCCAAGACAGGAAAATCCCTCAGTTCTATTAAGATATTCTCCCATCCAGCGCATTTCCTTAGGGGTTCCGGTAAACCCGTGAATCAGGAGCACCCCTGGTGCATTTTTTTCGCCTGCAAAATAAAAGGGCTCAGCGCCCCGTATGATTTGTGTTTGTGCGGTATCTTTCATGCATTCAGTGTAGAATGGAAATTCCTTGCTGGCAACTAAAAATAACCTATACTAGTACCATGCGAGGAGGTGAGCCATGGGTAATGATAAGGAGAATAACATTGCGGATTCCCGGATGCTGGAGGAGATTAACAACTTTTACCGCGAACGGGAACGGATACGGGATGCAATCGGCAAAATCGGAGGTATTCAGTATTCTAAGGCAGACACGGTAGTGAATATTCTTTTTATTATTTTGGTGGTGGGTTTTTTCAGTGTGGAGCTTGTGTTTAAGCCCCTGCCTACCACGGTTTCTATAGAAATCGGTGTGTTTCTTGTTTCCATGAAAATTGTCTGGATGATTCACGCGAACCAAAAGTTCAACCATTTTGTGTTCTGGGTCCTTAATTCTCTGGAATTCAGGATGAATACGGCGACCCATATGCTTGAGTATCTGGAAAAAAAGATAGATTTACTGCAAAAATAAGGGCAGAACCGGAGCGCAAGGAGTAGTATTCATGGCTGAACAGCTCATAGTTAAAAACTTAGGGTTTATTAAAATTCTTCCCTCCTGGGCCCAGGAGCTTTCTTATAAGTACTGTTCCAAGACAGCGAACCTGTATCTGATTCACGGCAATATCCGGGACTTTCTGCCCCACAAGATGAACGAAGGAGAGTTTATCTTTGTCCGCATTCAAGAGTATATCGCTGAAGTTCTCTTCGGTAACCGGGATATCATCGCTTTTTATGACCGGTCCAGCGGCGTCTCCTTTTGTACGAAGGAAATGGCCCGGGATTACCAGAAGGCTATGACGGCCCGTTTCCCCGATGTCGATGTGGCGGACTTTGTGTCCGCGGACCCGGAAAAGAGTTTTTTTTATCTGGAAAAATACTTTTTGATGAACATCCCCGAAAAGCGGCGGATTGTGCTCATTATCGATTCCGCCGAAACGGTGGTGCCTTCCAGCGATATTGCCCGGCTTAGCGAGGAAGACCGGTATTGCCTAGTGACCCTTAACCGCTGGTCCCATGACCCCATTTTTACCAAAGGGGATGTATCGGTGCTTTTGCTCACAGAAAACCTGGCAGACCTGTCGCCCCGGCTCGTGGGGTCCCCTTCTACGGTAAAGGTGGGTATCCCTATTCCTGACCAGGAGGTGCGCCAGCAGTTCCTTGAGTTTTTGGAGAAACAGGGGACCCTGCTCCTCGACCGGGGGCTGGATTGCAGGCGGGTGGCGGCGGTAACGAGCGGCCTTAACCTCATGAACCTGAACCGCCTTGCTTCGGAAAGCTACCAGGAGGATATGCCCCTTTCTCTTGAGTATATACGGCAGAAAAAAAAGGAAATTATCGAAAACGAGGCAGCGGGGCTCCTGGAATTTATGGAAACGAATCATGATCTTTCCTATGTGTCGGGCCATGATTTTGTAAAAAAGCGCTTTAAAAATGCCGCCCGGGCGATAAAACAGGGCCGGCTCGATGTGCTCCCCATGGGGTACCTTATTGCAGGGCCGGTGGGGACGGGAAAAAGCTTTATGGTGAGCGCCTTTGCTGGGGAAATCGGGATCCCTATGGTAAAGTTCCGTAATTTCCGTTCCAAGTGGCAGGGGGTTACCGAATCTAACCTGGAAAAGGTGTTAAATATTTTAAAAGCCATGGCGCCCGTGGCGGTTATGATCGACGAGGCCGACGCGTTTCTCGGTGACCGGGACCAGGAGGGAGATTCGGGCACCAGCAACCGGGTGTTCGCCCAGATTGCCAGTTTTATGGGCAATACGGAGTACCGGGGTAAAATCATCTGGTTCCTTATTACCTGTAGGCCGGACCTGATTCCTATTGACCTTAAGCGGCAGGGCCGGGCAGAAGAGCACCTTGCCCTGTTCTACCCGGAAACGGAGGCGGAAAAGATTGCCCTCTTTGATACCCTGGTACGCAAGCTGGATCTTTCCATCCGGAAATTTCCTATTACCGATGTATTGCGGCGCTTTAAATACGAATTTTCTGGGGCAGACCTGGAGGCTGTCCTCATCCGGGCTAAATTCAGGGCCGCCATGGACGAACGGTCCTTTGTGACCCGGGAAGACCTGGAAGAAGCGATGGCGGACTTTGTGCCCCCCGCGTACCCCTATGAAATCGAACTGCAGAACCTGGTGGCGGTGCTGGAATGCACCTCCAAAGAAATGGTCCCTAAGCGGTTTCAGAACTTGGACCGGACCAAGCTCGTGCGGGATATTCGGGAACTAAAGTCCCTCATCGGCGAACGGGAGTAGCCCCGTGGGCGTTCAGAGTTGGCAAAGCCTCTGCTATTGTATATGATGGTAGCCCCCACAAGAGGAAGGAGTAAATTATGTCGAAAGAATGGACGAAAGCTTCAATAGCCAAGACTATTGATCATACCCTCTTAAAACCTACCGCTACTGCAGAACAGGTCCGCGAACTGTGCGCGGAAGCCCGGGCAAATCATTTTGCCTCGGTCTGCGTAAATCCCCGGTGGGTGCCCCTGGTAGCCAAGGAGCTGAACAACAGCGATGTGCTGGTGTGTACAGTCATCGGTTTTCCCCTGGGTGCCAATCCGACGGAAATAAAAGTGGAAGAGACCAAATGGGCTGTTAAAAATGGGGCCCAGGAAGTGGATATGGTCATCGATCTGGGAGCCATGAAGGGCGGTGACTATAAAGCGGTGGAAGAAGATATCCGGGCGGTCGTAAAAGCCGCCGGCAAGGCAACGGTTAAGGTGATTATCGAAACCTGCTTCCTTTCCAACGATGAAAAACGGATAGCCTGCGAAGCGGCTATGAAGGCCGGCGCCCACTTTGTAAAAACCTCTACCGGTTTTGGTACCGGCGGTGCGACGGTGGAGGATGTTAAGCTCATGCGGAAAACCGTAGGGGAAACCATGAAGGTGAAGGCCTCTGGCGGGGTGCGGTCCTACCATGATGCGATTGCCATGCTCGAAGCGGGGGCTGACCGTATCGGGACATCCTCCGGTGTGGCTATTGTTGCAGAACTTCCGGAGTAATTGGCTGTTTCTGGTATAGTCCGCGCTTAGCTGATTATACCAGATTGTATACAATTTTCTTGACGCACTTATTTAAAGCGCGTATAATACTAGTCCGGCTCAAAAAAGCCCTACAAGTTTTTTAGGAGGAACTATGAAACGTGTACTCGTTGCTGCTATTGCAACCCTCGCTGTGATTTCCATGGCTTTTGTGTCCTGTGCACAGAAGAAGCCCGCTGCTGCCGCTCCTGCCTTCCGGGTTGGTCTCGTAACCGACATCGGCGGTATCGATGACAAGTCCTTTAACCAGGGCACCTGGGAAGGTATTGTCCGCTTTGCAAAAGAAGCAGGGCTTAAGGAAGGGGATTACAAGTATCTCCAGTCCGCTGCAGAAGCTGACTATATCCCCAACCTGTCCACCTTCTCTGACGAGAAACTCGATCTTATCGCCGCTCCCGGCTTCCTCTTCGAAAAATCCATGACCGAAGTGGCCGACAAGTATCCGAACAACAAATACCTGATTATCGACTCTGTCGTAGCAAAGCCGAATGTTGCCTCCGCTGTGTTTGCTGAGCATGAAGGCTCCTTCCTGGTTGGTGTTGCTGCGGGTCTCAAGGCAAAGGCTGATGGCAAGAAGATCGTCGGCTTCCTGGGCGGTATGCAATTCCCCCTGATCGAAAAATTCCAGGCTGGTTTTGAACAGGGTGTTAAGGCCGTATATCCCGAATGCAAGATCCTCGTGGACTATGCCGGTGATTTCGGCGCTCCCGATAAGGGCCAGGCTATCGCCCAGAAACAGTTCAATGCGGGCGCCTATATCATTTTCCATGCCGCTGGCGGCACCGGAAACGGTATGATCAAAGAAGCTAAGGAACGGACCGCTAAGGGCGATGTTCGCTGGGCTATCGGTGTTGATAAGGATCAGTATGCCGATGGTATCTATGACGAAGCCAACAAGAAGTCCGCGGTTCTCACTTCCATGATGAAGCGGGTTGACGTTGCTGCCCATGACGTAGCCAAAATGACCATGGAAGGCAAATTCCCCGGCGGACAGACCCTGGTCTTCTCCGTAGCTAACAAGGGTGTTGGCATCCCCGAGACCAATCCTAACCTGTCCGACGACATTGTCGCTAAAGTAAAAGAATTCGAAGCCAAGATCGCTTCCGGCGAGCTCAAGGTTTCTGAAACTCCTGCAAAATAAGTTCGTGTAGGATGCAAACAGACGGGGTGTTCTGGATTATTTCGTTCCGGAACACCCCGTTTTGTTCTTGAGCTCCTTACCCCCGGTAGCTGCATGAATGACAGGGGGCTAATTTATTTATAAAGGGGAAGTCGATGGCTTATATCATCGAAATGCTTAATATTGTAAAAACCTTCCCGGGTATTCGTGCAAACGATGATGTTACCCTCCAGGTAGAAGAGGGTTCTATTCATGCGCTGTTGGGCGAAAATGGCGCGGGCAAATCCACCTTAATGAGCATTCTTTTTGGTTTGTATCAGCCCGACTCTGGTGTCATTAAGGTGCGCGGAAAAGAGGTGCGCATAACCGATCCGAATGCGGCCAATGATTTGGGGATCGGTATGGTGCATCAGCATTTTAAACTGGTGCATAATTTTACAGTGGCCGAAAACATCGTGCTGGGGCTGGAGCCTCGGAAGGGCCCCCTGATCGATATTGCCAGTGCGGAAAAACGGGTCGCCGAAATTTCAAAGCGTTATGGCCTTGAGGTAGATCCCAAGGCAAAGATTGAAGATATTACGGTCGGTATGCAGCAGCGGGTCGAAATCCTTAAAATGCTGTACCGGAATGCGGATATACTTATTTTTGATGAACCCACAGCGGTGCTTACGCCGCAGGAAATCAATGAACTTATGGAAATTATGCGCCGCCTTACTAAAGAAGGAAAGACGGTGCTGCTCATAACCCACAAACTTAAGGAAATTAAAGCCGTGGCGGATGTTTGTACCGTCCTGCGGCGGGGCCGCCTTGTCGGAACCGTTCCGGTCAAGACTGCCACTGAAGCCCAGCTTGCGGAAATGATGGTTGGCCGGGCGGTCAGTTTTTCCGTGGACAAGAAACCTGCGGTTCCCGGCGAGGTCCTTTTAGACATCCAGGACCTTAAGGTAAAGAATTCGAAAGGTGTCCTTGGCGTTAAAGGCGTGTCCCTTAAAGTGCGGCGAGGTGAAATTCTTGGCCTTTGCGGCATCGACGGCAACGGCCAGACCGAACTCGTCTATGCCCTCACTGGCCTCGCCCCGGTGGAAGGGGGTAAAATCATCCTGGACGGTAAGGATATAACCCACCTGCCGGTTCGTGAACGCCTTGAGGCGGGGCTCGGCCATATTCCTGAAGACCGGCACAAGCACGGCCTTGTTCTGGACTTCCGCCTGGACGAAAACATGGTGGTCCACAATTTCCAAAAACGGCCTTTCTCTAAATTTGGCGTTCTGGACTACAACTCTATTCGCTCAAATGCCGAGCGGCTCATCAAAGAGTTCGATGTCCGTTCCGGCGAAGGGCCAGCTACCCCGTCCCGCAGCCTCTCAGGCGGTAACCAGCAAAAGGCCATCGTCGCCCGTGAAATTGACCGGTCCCCTGAAGTACTGATTGTAGCCCAGCCAACCCGGGGCCTCGATGTGGGCGCCATAGAGTATATTCATCAGCGGATTGTGGAAGAGCGGGACAAGGGTAAGGCTATACTGCTCGTCTCCCTTGAGTTGGATGAAATTCTGGACCTTTCCGACCGTATCGCCGTTATTTTCAACGGCGAAATCGTGGCGGAAGTGGATGCTGATAAAACAAATGAAAACGAACTGGGGCTTTATATGGCCGGTTCGGTACGGAAGGCGGTGTAAAAGTGAAAAGCAGCAAACGGCTTCAGCTCATTGTACCCCTCATTGCGGTTCTGCTCGGTTTTGTGCTCGGTTCGATTATTATTATCATAACCGGAAAATCGCCGGGGGGAATGTTTTTAGCCCTCGGCCGAACCTTGACGGGTATCGATTTTACCGGCCGCACGGACATTAACTTGCGTTATGTGGGCGAGTTTATCCTGCAAGCTCTGCCTATTACCCTGACGGGCCTCGCGGTTGCCTTTGCGTTCAGGACGGGGCTTTTTAACATCGGTGCTGAAGGGCAGCTTATGGTAGGCTCTTTAGCGGCTGTAGCGGTAGCCCTCTTGGTTAAAGCGCCGCCCTTTGTCCATCCTATCTTGGGAATACTCGCTGCCATGGCAGCAGGGGCCCTTTGGGCCTCCATTCCGGGTATTCTCAAGGCCCGCTTTAATGTTCATGAAGTGGTTGTATCGATTATGATGAACTATACGGCCCTTCATTTTGTAAACTGGAGTTTACTCCAGTTTGGTTCTGTAGACAGGGTTAAGACCCCCGAGTTCCCCCCATCGGCTACATTGAAAAGCGAATTCCTTGCCCAGCTTACCAATGGTTCCCGGCTTAACTGGGGCATTATACCGGTTATACTTGCGGTTATTGTGTTCTGGTTTGTGGTAGAAAAGACTACCTTCGGATACCGGCTGCGGGCTGTGGGCTTTAACAAGGATGCCGCCCGGTATGCGGGTATGAAGGTAGAACAGAACATCGTCCTTTCCATGATGATATCCGGCGCCTTTGCCGGGCTTGCGGGGGCGGTTATTACCCTGGGGACCTTTAATTTTGGCCGGGTGCTTCCCTCTTTCGAAGGCTACGGCATGGATGGCATCGCGGTCGCCCTGGTCGGCGGCAACCATGCGCTGGGTGTTTTCCTGTCGGGCCTGCTTTTTGGTATGCTTAAGGCGGCTCAGCCGCTCATGCAATCCCAGGGAATACCGAGAGAAATTGCTTCCATTATTCAGGCCTCAATTGTCCTTTTTGTCGCGATGAAGCTGGGAATAGAAGCGGCTTTGAATTATATGAGCCGGAGCAATGGAGGCCGCAAGGCTGGTATACGAAAAACCGGAGGCAACAAATGAATTTGCTCATCAATATGTTTCCCATTGCATTGATGTTTTCTGCCCCCATTATTATCGCAGCCTTAGGCGGGCTTTTCAGCGAACGGTCTGGCATCGTTAATGTGGCTTTGGAGGGCATTATGATGGTGGGAGGTTTTGCTGCCGCCACTGTCACGGTTATGCTGGAACCGGTACTGCCCGGCTGGGCTCCCTGGATAGGCATGCTGGTAGGTGTTGTCTCTGGTATGGCTTTTTCTCTTCTTCATGCTCTGGCTTCTGTGAACTTTAAGGCCGATCAGGTGGTGTCCGGTACGGCCCTCAATATTTTAGCCGGAGGACTCACGGTGTATCTGGCCCAAATCATTTTCCGCCAGCAGC
>JAIWNU010000100.1 GCA_020216655.1 Treponema sp.
GGACCAAGGCTTTTACCACAGGGCTTGCTAAAATCACCATCCCAGGTCTCAAGGATATTCCAATTCTTGGGCCAACCCTCTTTGACCATGTGTATCCAACTTTTTATGTTGCCCTTGCTTTGGTATTGCTCACCTGGTTCCTGGTGTATAAGACCCCCTTTGGACTGCGGCTCAGGGCCTGCGGCGAGCATCCCCAGGCAGCGGCCTCTATGGGTATAAATGTGTACCGCATGCGCTATATGGGAGTCATGGCGTCGGGGATATTGGCAGGCCTCGCGGGGGGTGTCATGGTATTGACCCAGGATATTCAGTATACCCTGACTTCCATTCATGGTACGGGCTTTATTGCCCTGGGCTCTCTCATTTTCGGAAAATGGAGTCCCTGGGGAGTGCTCGGCGCAGGGCTCTTTTTCGGATTTTCCCAGGCCCTTTCTTATTATGCTAAGGATATACCGTTTATGGCTTCCTGGCCCCTGGAATTCTTCTATCTCTTTCCCTATGTGCTGACCATCATTGCCCTGATTCTCTTCTCCGGCAAGGCGGTGGGTCCCAAGGCAGCGGGCGAGATTTACGACGCGGGTAAGCGATAAAAGGTTGATCGGCACCTACATGAAAGGCTGGCGGACTTAGCTTTCGCCAGCCTTTTTTTTTTAAGAGGCTTCTCACTGTTCCCTGTCCGGGTCTCTTGACGAGCTTCTTACAGTCCCCTACTATGGTTCACCATGGACGCTAATGAATTAAGATCGAAATATATCGAATTTTTTAAATCCAAGGGTCATGCCCAGATCCAGGGGAAATCCCTTATCCCCGATAATGACCCCACAGTTCTGTTTACCACCGCCGGAATGCACCCCCTGGTGCCCTACCTTTTAGGAGAACCCCATCCTGCGGGCAACAGATTAACGGACTATCAAAAGTGTATCCGCACCGGCGATATTGATGCAGTAGGGGATCCCAGCCATTTGACCTGTTTTGAAATGCTTGGAAACTGGTCCTTGGGAGACTATTTTAAGGAAGGGGCTATAACCATGAGTTTCGAGTTCCTCACGGATCCGAAATGGCTTGGAATTCCCCTGGAAAAAATTGGTGTTACTGTCTTTGCCGGTGAAGAAGGCATTCCCCGGGATGAAGAATCGGCGGCAATATGGAAACGGCTTGGCATCCCAGAAGAACGGATCCGTTTCCTCCCCCGGGAAGACAATTGGTGGGGACCCGCGGGTACCACCGGCCCCTGCGGCCCTGATACGGAGATGTTTATCGATACGGGGCGGCCCTCCTGCGGCCTCGATTGCGGGCCGGGCTGTAAATGCGGAAAATGGCTCGAGATTTGGAACGACGTGTTCATGCAGTACAACAAGACCGCAGAGGGCACCTACGAGCCCCTGGCAAGAAAGTGTGTGGATACGGGTATGGGCATCGAGCGGACCGTTACCATTCTGAATGGTAAGAAGTCTGTCTATGATACGGAAATTTTTGCGCCCCTTATTGCGGCGGTTGAACGGATTTCTGGATATACCTACGGCACCGATTCGGAAAAGGACAAGTCGGTCCGGATTATCTGCGATCATGGCAGGGCTGCTACCTTTATTCTTGGGGATCCCAAAGGCGTGAGCCCCTCCAACGTGGGAGCAGGCTATGTACTCCGCAGGCTCATCCGCCGTGCGGTTCGGCATGGCCGTAAGCTCGGTATCGAAACACTGTTCCTTACCGAAATTGCCGAAGTGGTGGTCGAAAAATTTTCAGCCCCCTATCCGGAGCTGGCGGAAAACCGCAGCCGGATCATGGAAGAGCTTCAGCAGGAAGAACAGAGGTTCCTGGAGACCTTGCAGAAAGGGGAGCATGAGTTCGAAAAACTGCTTCCCAACCTGCTTAAGGATCCGCGGAAAATTATTTCCGGCCGCCTGGCCTTTAAGCTCTACGACACCTACGGTTTCCCCATCGAACTCACGGAAGAACTGGCTGCTGAGCATGGTATGACCATTAACCGGGAAGAATTTGATGAGGCCTTTAAAAAGCACCAGGAACTCTCCCGGGCCGGTAGTGAACAGGTCTTTAAGGGAGGTCTGGCGGACCACGGCGAACAGGCTGTTAAATACCATACGGCTACGCATCTGCTCCATAAGGCCCTCAGGATGGTTTTAGGTGAGCATGTTGCCCAAAAGGGTTCCAACATTACCGCAGAACGGATGCGGTTTGACTTTTCTCATCCTTCCCCGATGACCGCCGAAGAGATTGCAAAGGTAGAAGCGATCGTGAACGAGCAGATTAAGCGGGATTTACCGGTCACTATGGAAATTATGTCATTAGAGGATGCCAAGGCTGCAGGGGCGATCGCCCTGTTTGGCGAAAAGTACGAATCCCAGGTCAAGGTGTACACCATTGGAGACTTTTCCAAAGAAGTCTGCGGCGGTCCCCATGTAGACCGGACCGGCAAGCTTGGTACCTTTAAGATACAGAAGGAACAATCTTCCTCCGCCGGTGTACGCCGGATCAGGGCTGTACTTGAGTAAGGAATATTCCGTAACCTTTGAGCATCTGATATATTCTATTTTTAAGAAGGATACATATGAAACGCAATGTACTTGTGATGCTTTTTACCCTTGCTGTGGCAGCCCTTGTTAGTGCCCAGGCCGATTTACAGTCCGTAGCTTTGGTAAAGTTAACTAAAACAGAGCCAATTACGGTTAAACAGCTTAAGGCAGAGGTTCAAAAAATCGAAGCCCAGACCGGAAAAGCCCTTACCATCGATGAACGGAAACAGGTTCTTGATGTAATGATTAATGAGCGGCTTGCCCTGCAGGCTGCAGAACGGGACAAGGTAACGGTAAGCGATGCTGAAATAAACCAGCAGCTGCAGCAGGCCAGAACTGCAATGGCCCAGAGCCTGGGCCGGCAGCCCACGGATGCTGAGTTCGAAGCGGCTATTAAGCAGCAAACCGGCATGGACCTGGCCTCATATAAGGAACAGATGAAACGGCTCGTGACGGTTCAGAAATACCTCATGACAAAAAAGCAGGACCTTATCAATTCTATTAAAAAGCCGACCGAGAACGAAATTAAAAACTTCTACGAGCTCAATAAGGCAAAACTGGTGCGGCCCGATACGGTTCGGTTTTCCATGATTTTCGTCCCCTATGGCAATGATGCAGCTTCCAAGGCCAAGGCAAAAGAGCTGGCAGATAAGCTTGTGAAAGACATTGGCACGAGCCCATCCAAATTTGATGAAGCGGTTCTCCGGGGCCAGTCCCCATCTGCGGGCTATCAGGCCGGCGACGGCGGCTATCTGCCGAAAACCGCAGAAGCCCAGAGTATTGTCGGCCCGGATTTCATGAACGTAGCCTTTTCTCTGAAACAGGGAGAAGTCTCCCGGCTCATCGAAAATACCAAAGGGTACCAGATAATTAAAATTACCGAAGCCTACAGCCAAAAAAACCTGGACCTGGATGATATTTATCAGTTGGGCAACAAGATTACCGTGCGGGAGTATATTGGCAATCTTCTGTATCAGCAGAATCAGCAGGCCATATTTGATAAGGCGAGCAAAGAGCTTGTAGATGAACTCCGCGCTGGCGGCAAATCTTTCCAAATTTTTGAAAAAAACATAGCATATTAATTATGGCATCGAGACGAAAAGCGCGTATATTGGCTTTCCAGGCCCTCTTTTCCTGGGAAGCCTCGGGGGCAAGTGTTCAGGAACTAGTCAGTTTTTCCTGGTTAGACCAGGAAAAACGAGATGCCCTTGATGAAGGAACCGCTGTATTCGCACGGTTATTGATTGCGGGAACAATTGAAAACATTGAAACCATCGACAGCCTTATTAAGGCTCATTTGAAGAACTGGAATTTTGATCGTCTTAATAGGGTCGATTTGGCAATTATGCGGATGAGTGTCTATTCACTCAAATACCAAGAGGATATTCCTGCCTCCATAGTAATAGACGAAGCCATAGATATTGCAAAAGAATATGGTACCGACGATTCGTTCCGCTTTATTAACGGCGTATTGGACGCAATTAAAAAGGACATTCAGGGTGGTTTAGGAGTATGACGAGCAAGAACCGGTTCCCTATTCGGTTCGCTGTCAATCCTCGGCTTCTTATTATCGGCCTCGGCTGCGCTGCGGTCCTGGCCGCTCTTCTTACTTTTATCTTCAAAAGCCCCCAAACCCAAACTAATAAACTCGATTTTACCTATCTGGATAGCCAAATAGATGCCTGGGATGGCGTGTCCAGCCCTGATAAGATTTTAAAAACCCTTCAGAGCTATGAAAAAGAACAGATTGGATCAGGTGCCGCGCTGTCCCTTCTCAAACGGTACCGACTTTTAGCCCTTAAAGGGCTCCGATACGATATCTATACTGCAAAGGCCCGAGAGTTTTACGAGAAATATCCCAAACAAGGCGCAATCTTGTCTTTATTTCTGGATAGCTTCCTTCTCGTGCCCCATGAATTGTCTCAAGCTGAGATAAAACTTTTGCTCCATCTGGATCCTCGGGATATTTCGCCTGAAAATGCTTCGCTTCTGCTGCTTGTG
This sequence comes from Treponema sp., assembly GCA_020216655.1. Classification (GTDB taxonomy): domain Bacteria; phylum Spirochaetota; class Spirochaetia; order Treponematales; family Breznakiellaceae; genus Gracilinema. Next base: position 4,533 of record JAIWNU010000100.1, read on the forward strand.
CTGTATAAAGCCGATTTTATAGATACTCCTCAACGGTTTTTGCAGATTCCCTATGGAATAGAATTGATGAACCAGCTGCTTGCTAATGCAGACCCTACTCATTCATCAATCTTTACAAACAACGCAGTTGTGGCGCTCGTACTTTCCGGGAATATTCAGGCTGCTCTTGCCGCAGGAAAAGGTGTGGTAGGAACAACGGTGAATTTTGATGCCCTCTATGCCAATCTCTTGTATGATTTTGGTTCCCCGGAAGAAGCTGCCTTTTTATTCCGTAAACTCTATGAGCAGGACGGAAACTACAAGTACCTGCTTCATGAAGCAGATGCTTTTGTAAAAAGCGGAGATATTCAAAAAGCCCGCGGTGTCTGGATAGAACTTGAACCGAACCTTTCCGGTCCAGCATTGCTTACGGTGCTGTATAACCTAGGATCCACGGGAGCTGATCCTGCTGAACGGAAAGACTATTTCTTGCGTTTATTAGACATAGATAAACTCCATGAATACGGTGTTTTGCAGTACACGAGGCTCTTGCCTGATACAGAAGCCCTGAGCTTTTTGCGCTCCTTGCCGATCTACAAAACCCATGCTCTCTTGCAGCTCGAAACGCTCAGGCTTGAGTATTCTGGGGCAAACCGGCCGTTTGTACCCGGATCTTTGTGGATCTTACTGAACAGATTTCCTCAGGATGAACGGCTCTATCACTGGGGAGCATGGTATTTATACACTATAGGAAATATACAGGAGCTTGAGAAACTGCTTGCCATGGCTAAAGAAAAGGGAATACAGCATCCTTCCCTTGTCTTATATCCCGCTTTGCGTGCTCTGGAACAGGGAAAGCTGGAAACCGCCCAAAAGTTGCTATCTTCATATCCCAGCACGGAGTGGTATATTCCCGCTAACCTGGGGAAACTGTACCAAAAAAACTACAGAATCTTAGACGCCATTGAGATGTATCAATTAGCCGCTTCATTAGCTCAAGATGAAAAAATTGAATCCCGTCTGTATCATCAGATTGGAGATTGCTTTTTATCATTGGAAAAATTGTCAGAAGCCCGCAGAAGTTATGAATATGCGATCCAGCTGAATCCTGGTAATATGGAAGCCGCATTTGCACTCCAGAAGCTGAATGCTCGCATGATTAATCCGCGCTGATGCTGATTTATTGATAAAAAAAAGGGGATATCCTCAACTTTTCGGACATCCCCCGTAGTGCCATATTTAAAAGTCGGTTGCTTGCTATTCGATAATGGCAATGATATCGGACATTTTCAGAATAAGGTATTCAACACCATCAACCTTAATCTGGGTGCCGGCATATTTGTCATACATGACCTTCTGCCCCACAGCTACCTTGATGACATCCTTGTTATCACCAATAGCGGTAACGACACCGGTCTGGGTCTTTTCCTGGGCAGTATCGGGAATAATGATACCCCCGGCGGTTTTGGATTCGGTTTTTTCAAGCTTTACCATGACACGGTCGTCTAAGGGTTTTACAGTCATATAATTCCTCCTGAGGTACAGATATTGTTGTAGTAATGGATATTACGGTTTAAATATACGGAAAAAGACCTGCAAAGGTCAACAAAAATCGGCGGTAACTTGAATTTGCTTATTAAGAAAATTATTGGTATCTTATCGTTGTGGTGAATATGAAAGACTGGTTTGGACCCTTTGAACGGGGCCGGAAGGCCCTGGCAAAACATAAAACAGCCTATGCAATTAAGGAATTCAAGAAAGCTGTAGAAATCTGTCCGGTCCGGGCATCTAAAGAGTTGGCTCGAATCCTTTATTACCTTGGACTCGCATTGGATCGTTCCGGTCAGCCGGGGCTAGCGGCAAAAAGCTGGGTAAATGCCAGAAAGCTCGTTCGTTCTGGTCCCTTTGTGTCATTATATTCACGGTGGATTAACGGCTATGGCATGCGGAAAAGCGAAAGTCCGCTGCTGGATGATTACCGGGCGTTTCAGTCTGTTCAGGTCCTCAGGTATTTAAGCAAACGGGGATCAGGACGATTTTGTTCCGAAGCTGAACGGGATGTGGTCTATGCAGTAATAGACGATGCTTGGAAACTTATATCGAAGAGTAAGGTGCTTTATTCCCTTTCGTGTACTGAAAAATTAGCAATTTTTAGGAAAGCTAAGTTAGATTTTCCCTACCTGTACATAGAAGATGTTTTCCAGACCGATTGTGATCCTATAATAGGCAATTTTAGGCAAAAACATTCAGTCGCTTCTGTCCGCTTAACCGATGACGATCCCTGTTCCTGCGGTTCAGGGCTGCCCCGCAGAATGTGCTGCGGAAGGCTCTATTCGTGTACAGAACAGGAGTATGCCCACCCAAAGCACTAGATGCCTGGGAATGTGTCATTAGGAACCAATAATTTACGAAATTTGAGATGCTGTATCATTTAGACCCACATTTTTGCAAGCCATAGCAAATAGTGCTATACAATTCTATTGGCTGCCGATATATGTAATCATTTAAGTATTTATCATATAAATAGATATCTAAAATATATTTTCATCCTTTTAATTTCATCTTGCTTGGCATGATATTTGCTATATATAAGTACCTATTGAGGAGGTACAACATGACCGCAACCAAAAAAACAGCTCTTTCAAAACAGGCGAAAAAGGAAACCATGAACGATAAAAATGTTCTTTCCATATATCTCAAAGAAATAAACAAGATTCCCCTCCTGACCAGGGAAGAGGAAGATGCAATAGCCCGCGCTGCAGCTAAGGGCGACAAGGCTGCCAGGGACAAGCTTGCCGCTGCCAATCTGCGCTTTGTGGTTAATGTGGCTAAAAAGTATCAGAATCAGGGCCTATCCCTTTCGGATCTTATCAGCGAAGGCAATATTGGGCTTTTGAATGCCATTGAACGGTACGATGTGGATAAGGGGTATCACTTTATATCCTATGCAGTATGGTGGATAAGGCAGGCAATCCTTAGAGCGATTTGCGAAAAATCCCGGATGATCCGGCTGCCACTGAATCGGGCCAATGAACTTGTACAGATTGAAAAGGCCCGCAAGGTACTGCAGGGCGGGGCGTCAAGCGATGCGGAAATTAATGAGGTTGCCCGGCTGCTTGATATGGATCCTTCACATGTGGCGGATCTCATCAATATAAGCCGTGACCTGGTGTCCTTAGAAAGTCCAGTGTATACCGAAAAAGATTCTTCCATTTTGGGTGATTTTCTGGAAGATACGACCTACAAGGCTCCGGAAGATGCGGCCATCGAGTCTGCATTACGGGAAGACATTGAAACGGTGCTCCAGACCCTTTCAGAAAAGGAAGCGGAAATCATTCGGTACCGCTTTGGTCTTAACGGAACGGCTCCCATGTCTCTCAAAGAAATCGGGGAAAGGTTTCATCTTACTAAAGAACGGATTCGGCAGATTGAGAAAAAGGCCCTTAAACGGCTCCAGCATCCTGCACGGAAACAGTATCTGGAAAGTTATGTAGCATAAGTTCCGGTGAGTTTGAATTAAGCGGGGGATGTCCAAGATCCATACACGGACATCCCCCTTTTATTTTACATGAGGTGTACACCCTGTTTTTTGCAGAGATCTAAAGTTTCCTGGGGCCAGACCGAAGCCTGTACTTCTCCGATATGGGCCTTACGCAGGAAGAACATACAGAGCCGGGATTGGCCGATACCGCCGCCGATCGTCTGGGGGAATTCACCCGCCAAGAGCCGGCTGTGCCAGTACAGTTTAGCCCGGTCTTCTGTGTTTGTCAGTGCAAGCTGTCGTTTCATGCTTTCCGCATCCACCCGGATACCCATGGATGAAAGTTCAAGTGAATCCTGCCGCACCGGATCCCAGACGATGATATCCCCGTTTAATCCCGCCGTTCCATCTTCGGCTATGGTAGTCCAGTCATCATAGTCGGGCGCCCTGCCTCCATGTATGGTCCCATCGGATAGCTTGCCGCCGATACCGATGATAAAAATAGCGCCGTATTCCCGTGCCAGTTCCCGTTCCCGCTCCTGGGGACTCAGTTTGGGGTAACGGCGGAGGGCTTCTTCTGAGTGAATAAAGGTAATATGTTCAGGAAGGACCGGCGTTATTTCTTCGTAGTGCTCACTGACCACAAATTCGGTACGTTTAAGCACTTCGTAGATTTTTTCTACCACCTTTTTTAGAAAGGCCCGGTTCCGCTGGCCCTGTTTCATCACCAGTTCCCAGTCCCACTGATCGACGTATATGGAGTGGATTGCATCGATGTCATCATCGGGACGCAGGGCATTCATGTCTGTATATAGGCCGGTTCCTTCCTTGTAGCCGTAATCAGCCAGGGCCATGCGTTTCCATTTTGCGAGAGACTGGACAACTTCCATCTCCTTGTCTCCAAGGTTTTTAACAGGGAATCGCACCGGCCGTTCTATACCATTGAGGTCATCATTGATACCCGAACCGCGGGGCACAAAGAGGGGAGAGGTTACCCGGGATAGCTGCAGCTCCGCGGAAAGGTTGCGTTCAAAAAAATCTTTTACAAGCTTAATAGCCTGTTCGGTCTGTTTAAGACTTAATAAGGGTTTATAGTTTTTCGGCAGAATCTCTGGCATGTAAGTACTCCTTGGACTCTACTGTACCAGTTGGGGCTTAGGGCCGCAATAGAGCAATATAAAAACCTAATGCCCCCCTGAAAGGCCAGGTTTACTTTTCTCCTGCAATACCTTTCATAATCAAAGAAAGCCGGTAGATTGCTTCATTGATAGAGTGCGGCTCGATACAGGCATAGCTCAGGCGGATATGGGACTCATCATGAAAAGCTTCTCCGCTTGTGATCCGAATCCCCTGTTCCAGGGCTTTGTAATATAATTCGCTACTTTTTAATTCCCGAGGAAGTCTTACCCAGAGGTGCAGTCCTCCATCGCAGAAATGGGCGGTACAGCCTAAGGGTTCTAGGTGTGTTTGCACCGCCTGGTACATGATATTATGAAAGTCTCGGAAATGTACACGCAATTCTTCCATGCGGCTTTTGTGGTAATTCCGCTGCAAATAGAGCTCTACCGTCCGCTGCATAAAGCCGTCGGTGGCAATATCGGAACTGCGTTTTGCCTGTTCATACAGGGACTGCAAGGCTGGGGGAATAATCAGAAGCCCTAGCCTGAGACCGGGGAACAAAACCTTGGAAAAACCTCGGACATAGAGTACCCGGTTGTTTTTATCTATCGATTTGAGGGTAATCGGCTCTGGAGGCTGGTGAAAATAGAGATCCGAGAGGAGGTCATCTTCCAAAATATAAAAATCGTATTGATCTGCCAATTCAAGTAGCCGATGCAGCTTATCTGCACTCCAGCTATAAGTCGTTGGGGTCTGGAAACGGGTCTGTATATACAAAAGCCGCGGCCTTGTCTGTCTCAGCCGTTGTTCCAGGACTTCCATATCCATGCCCTCATGGTGTATTTCTAAGGAAATAGTATCTGCAGCGCGGGACCAGAATGCCCCGAGGGCACCCCGATATGTGGGCTGTTCTACAATGACCCGATCTCCGGGATGCAATAGCGCCTTGGCGGTGAGATCTATACCTTGTTGGGCCCCTGATACGACCCAGATAGCGGAAGGATCGGCCTGAATTTGGAGCGTTTCTGCCGCATAGCGGGAGAGGGTCTTGCGGAATGGTTCCCAGCCAGCAATGTTTTGGTATTCAAAGGCCCACCCCACATCACGCTCAATAACTTCCAGTACTATTTCCTTAAATTGTTCCACCGGAAACATGTCAGGCGACGGTGTTCCTGCGGCAAGGTCAATTATTTGCCCTTCTTTTGCATAGAATAAAGTTTCTGTATATTCAGCCTCGATTGGAGACCGTTTTCGCTGAACGTACACGCCGCTTCCCGGCCGAGACCTTACCCAGCCTTCCTGTTCAAGAATGCGGTATGCAGCCACGGCGGTTGCCGGATTTACCTGCAGGGCCCTGGATAGCCGGCGGATAGAAGGGAGCCGTTCCCCATCTATGACGTCCCCCCGGTGTATGGACTGTCTGAGCCGGTCTGCGAGCTGCAGATATAAGGGTGTTTCGCTGTTGGCATCGAGCACCAGGGCGCTGTAATTCATATTTCTCCCAACTGTATCGGTACTGTATTGACAGTCACTGTTTATTGGATACATATTCTATCCAGGGAGTGAACAAAATGGAAGACAGATTTGCGATTAATCGTGACTTGGCCCGTATGCTTAAGGGCGGAGTCATTATGGATGTGGTCAATGTGGAACAGGCTAAAATTGCCGAAGCTGCAGGGGCAGTGGCGGTGATGGCCCTGGAGCGTGTTCCCTCAGATATTCGGAAACAGGGCGGTGTGGCCCGGATGAGCGATCCAGCCATGATTACGGAGATTAAAAATGCGGTCAGTATTCCGGTTATGGCAAAATGCCGGATCGGACACTTTATAGAAGCGAGAATTCTTGAGGCCCTGGGTATCGATTATATTGATGAAAGTGAAGTGCTTACCCCGGCCGATGAGTCATATCATATCGACAAAAAGGCTTTCCGTATTCCCTTTGTGTGCGGTGCCCGTGATCTGGGCGAAGCCCTCAGGCGTATCGGTGAAGGGGCTGCTATGATCCGGACCAAGGGCGAAGCTGGCACAGGCAACGTGGTCGAAGCGGTGCGGCATTTACGGACCGTGAACGACGGCATCCGCCGGCTCCAGGGCCTGCCCCGGGAAGAGCTCATGACCGCCGCCAAAGAACTGGGGGCCCCCTATGATTTGGTCTGCTATGTGGCCGAAAACGGAAAGCTTCCGGTAGTGAACTTTGCAGCTGGCGGCGTTGCAACGCCGGCGGATGCCGCCCTGATGATGGCCCTTGGGGCTGACGGGGTTTTTGTTGGGTCCGGTATCTTTAAGTCTGCGGATCCTGAAAAGCGGGCTAAGGCTATTGTTAAGGCCGTAACCTACTGGCAGGATGCTCAGGTGCTCGCGGAGGTTTCCGCAGGGCTGGGAGAACCCATGTCCGGCATTGACCTGCGGGACCTGGCTCCCCAGGAGCGGCTTGCGGAGCGGGGCTGGTAATGGTGCGGATTGGGGTTTTAGCCCTGCAGGGCGGGGTGGCCGAACATGCGGACATGCTCGCCCGCATCCCCGGTGTGGAGCCGGTTTGGGTTCGAACCGCCGGGGATTTAGAGTCCACCGATGCCCTCATTATTCCCGGAGGTGAAAGTACCGCGGTGGGTACTATCCTGGCCCACGACCGGCGGGGACAGGCATTGCGGGAACTTCTATTATCCCGTATACAAAAGGGCTTCCCGGTGTGGGGCACCTGTATGGGGGCCATACTCCTTGCCCGCAATATCCGGAACGATCACCGGCGGCACCTGGCAGTTATGGATATCGAGGTTCATCGAAATGCCTACGGGAGCCAGCTGGATAGTTTTACCGTTTCTGAGCCAATCGAAGGACTAGAAGGCGGCCCCTTCCCCATGATTTTTATCCGGGCTCCGGTTATATCTGACGTTGGCGCGGGGGTTCAGGTGCTTGCCCGTCATGGGGGGCAGATTGTAGCCTGCAGGCAGCAGAACCTATTGGCATCGACCTTTCATCCTGAGCTTACCGAGGATGACCGGTTTCACCGCTATTTTGTCTCCTTTGTAAAAAAATGATTGTAATGTAATAGTTCCGCACGAGCATCGAGCCTGTGCGGAACTCACGGAATTAGTGGAATTATTAAAAAGCGGCTCGAAATTTGCCTTTTTCATTGTTTTCTGTAATAGTTAAACCAATGAAAACTGCTAAAAACCGAAAAGTAGGCACCTTTACTATTATCCTCCTTATGCTGTTCTTTTCGATTTTTATTCCCCTTTCGCTGACTTTGGTGTTATGGCGGGTAATGTACTGGGGTTCAACAACAAGAGCCCTTGGACTCTCGCAAATAGAAAGCACACTGAACGG